>JAAKFT010000067.1 GCA_011064935.1 Chlamydiota bacterium
ATTTGGGCTATCGTTTCGAAGCTCATATTTTTAAATATGAACGAGAAAGGATGGAACGAAGGTGACCCGTTAGGCGGCTCGTGTTTGTAACTTTATTTTTTGCAATTAGTATTAGTTGGACTCATCACATCTATATCCTTGAAAAGTGCAAAGATCCTTTGGAGAGAGAGTTTTACATACGGATGTCTAAGAAATTTTCATGGAGCTATCGAATCCTACTCAATCAAATTTGTAATAAGACCTTTGAAAAAACGCTCTCGAACCAAACAAATTTCAAGAAAAATCTCCCCCAAAAACTCCATGGAGAAGCCAAACTTGCTGTTAAGGATGATTATGTATTTGATTTTTTGGAATTAGGAGAAAACCACAGTGAACATGAGCTAGAGAAAGGTCTTATTCACAA
Source organism: Chlamydiota bacterium (assembly GCA_011064935.1). Taxonomy (GTDB): domain Bacteria; phylum Chlamydiota; class Chlamydiia; order Chlamydiales; family JAAKFR01; genus JAAKFT01. The sequence goes on from JAAKFT010000067.1 coordinate 404, forward strand.
AGTGGAGATGTTCTTGCGAGAGATGGGCGGAATGTTTGCTTTCGTTGGTTCTCAATATCGATTAGAAGTAGGTGGGGAAGAATTTTTCATCGATCTCCTCCTCTATCATCGCCGTCTTAAATCCTTGGTTGCCATAGAATTAAAAATCGGCAAATTTATCCCTGAATACGTAGGGAAGATGCAATTTTATCTTGCTGTTCTAGACGATTTCGTGCGCCTTGAAGGGGAAAATCCATCCATTGGCATCATTTTATGCAAAGACAAAAATAGAACGATTGTAGAGTACGCTCTAAAGGAAACCCACAAACCAATTGGTATCGCTTCCTATCAAGTGGTAAAAAAACTTCCTAAAGAACTTCAAGACCAACTGCCAACCTCCGAACAAATCTCCCATTTATTGGACGTGCCGCTCTGAGACTGAGCTCACTTCTTACATAGTTTTGAGCAGAGGGGGCACTCGCTAGTTTTGTGGCCTCGAGCGGGGCAGTAGAGGCGGGCAAAGAGAATTATCTGAAGATGGAGGCGATTCCATCGTTTCTCAGAAAAAAGCCTCTTGAGATCCCTCTCGACCACCACGACATTCTTCCCGCGAGAGAGGCCCCATCTTTGTGCTGAGCGGAAAATGTGGGTATCAACAGGAAAGGCAGGATGGCCAAAAGCATGCGCCATCACCACTGAAGCTGTCTTGTGACCCACTCCAGGAAGGGCTTCGAGGTCTTCAAAAGTGTCGGGAACTCGTCCACGATGTTTTTCTATGAGAATGTTTGATAACCCCCAGATAGCATGTGCCTTTTTCGGAGCGAGGCCGCAGGTCTGGATGATCTCCTGAATCTCTTTGACAGTCAGCTTGACCATGGCTTTGGGAGTCGAGGCTTTGGCAAAGAGTTTGGGTGTGACGAGGTTGACTCTCTCGTCTGTCGTCTGGGCTGATAGCAACACAGCGATTAGCAGGGTGTAGGTGCTTTTATGTTTGAGAGGGACTTTTGGGCGGGGATAATATTTATTCAGCACTTCGCTGACAATTTTGGCCCTCTCTTCTTTTCTCAAGATTATTTTCCTATACAAAAAGTTGAAAAGATGGCCGAGAGAATGTCCTCAGTCACATCAGTTCCAATGATAGTTCCGAGCTGCTGGAGTGCATTCCGAATATCAGAAGCGGGGAATTCGGGAGAAAGCCTCTCTCGAACACCTGAGAGGGCTCTTTCAGACCCTTCGATTGCTTGAGCTAGTGCCTCTTTGTGACGGAGCGAGGTAATCAAAACCTCGTCAGTGGCAGGAGCCCCTTTTTCCCATAGAACTTGGCTGATTTTATCCTGAAGTTCTTTTAAGCCGAGACGCTCTTTGGCCGATATCTCCACGACGTGAGGATGAGGAAGAGAATGGCGCTTGGGCATGGGCAGGTCGATCTTGTTCCAAACTACAATCGCTCTCTCCTGATCTAGACTATCGAGGAGCTGTCGATCTTCAGTCTCCAGTGGGCGAAAAGCATCGAGCAGAAGGAGCGTCAGATCGGCCCGTTCCATCGCTTTTTTGGAGCGGGAGATGCCCTCTTGTTCGATCGGCTCTTCACTCGGCCGAATCCCCGCGGTATCCTGCAGACGAAAATGAACCCCGCCGAGCGTGAGGTCAGCCTCAATCAAATCTCTTGTAGTACCGGGAATAGCGCTCACGATGGCTCTCTCCTGCTCCAGAAGGGCGTTCAACAGCGAGGACTTGCCGACATTGGGCGCTCCGGCGATGCAAAGTGATACCCCTTGCTCTACTTTTCGACCATCATGAAAGGTCTGGAGAAGGGTGCGCATCTCCTGGATAAGAGAGCCGAGATCGGCGACCATCTCCTGGCGGGTCGCAAAGCTGGTCTCATCCTCTGGAAAGTCAACCCAAGCCTCTAAAATGGCCGCAAAGGCGACCAGTTTCTCTTGAAACGCGCTGATTTTGCGGGAGAGAGCCCCTTCGAGATGGGAGAGGGCGAGATCAAAGGCCTTCTCGCTCTTGGCGCCGATGAGCTGCTGGACCGACTCCGCTTGGGTGAGATCGAGCTTGCCATTCATAAAGGCTTTGAAGGTAAACTCTCCAGGCCGAGCGGGACGGGCTCCCGCAGCAAATACCACTTCCAAAACTCGTCTAGAGGCGATCAAGCCGCCATGGCAGTGAATCTCGACTGTATCTTCTCCGGTGTAGGAGCGACGCCCAACCATCACTGACAATAGGGCTTCATCGATCAGGCGGTCGTTTTGGTCAACAATACGTCCAAAGTGGAGGGTATGGCTTTCGTAAGAGTGGACGGGGCCAGAAAAGACCCGATCAGCCACTTCGATAGCTTTTTTGCCGGCAATCCGAATAATAGCGATCCCACCCTCTCCGAGAGGCGTGGCAATGGCAGCAATAGTTTCACCGGGCTGATAGGAGTACATTTTGACAATAATTGTTTAATTGCTGATTATTTTAGGCCTGTTATATTTTAGTTACAATATGAAAGAAAGCATCACCTACATCGATCGTAAAACCGGTAAGAAAAAAATAGAGAGGGTCTATGGGCAATTTGCCTTGGAATTTCTCTACAACGGCAATATCCTGGGCCATAGTTTAGCCTATCTCTCGGCTAAACTCTCTTTTCTGTCCAAACTCTATGGCTGGTGGATGAGTCAACCGTGGACTAAAAAAAAGATCCAACCCTTCATCCAACAATACCATGTGAATCAGAGCGAGTTTCTCGACCCTGTCGACACCTTTCGCTCATTCAACGATTTTTTCTGCCGCAAATTAAAGCCTGAGGCAAGGCCCATCGCAGAGAGCGATGCGATCATCCCCACAGATGGCCGCTACTTGGTCTATCCCGATATCAGTCAGTCTGATGGATTTCTCGTCAAAGGAAAGCAGTTCTCCCTAAAAGCCCTCCTGCAGGATGGGGCGTTGGCGGCCAAATACGAAAAGGGCAGCCTAGTGATGGGTCGACTCAATCCGAGTGATTATCATAGATTCCACTTCCCGATAGATTGTAGAGCCGATTCCGCACGCCTTATCAATGGTCTTCTCTATTCTGTGAACCCGATCTCTCTCAAACAAAATATCCATCGGTTGACGGAGAACAAACGCGTGGTCACTCAATTGGAGAGCGAGGATTTTGGGGAGGTTCTCTATCTTGAAGTCGGAGCAACCAATGTGGGGGCGATCCATCAAACTTACGACCCTAGTAAAGATCAAAAAAAGGGAAATGAAAAAGGTTTTTTCTCATTCGGCGGATCAACAATTATTCTTTTATTTAAAAACAGACGCATGAAATTTTCTGAAGATCTTGTGGCGAATTCTTCGCAATACTTTGAGACCCTGTGTTCTATGGGGCAGCCACTTGGATCTAAATTTTAATCTGCATTTCTGTAGCGTTTTATTTATCAATTTGTTATGGCTTAACCAGCTAACAAAAACTTCATAATTACAATGTTCGCCACCATTGTATTACTAACTCTCGGCCTGACGATCTTCCTCGCTTATAGAGAGCGTATTAAGTACCCCCATCTCTCTCAACAAGAGATTCTAAACACACTTCGTTCCATCGCTCGGCGAGTCGCTTTAGAAAAGTGGGAAGAGGCTGAGAAAGAGCTGGCTCCCCTTCTCGATAGGGGATTGGGTGAAAAAGAAGCGCTGCTCCTTCATTCTCAGATTCTCCGGGGAACAAAGAAATTGGAGCAGGCATTATTCTTGGTGATGGATGCTTCAAGGCTCTACCCGGAAGAGCTACTCTTTCGGCAAGAAGAAGGGATCATTCTACTCGAAATGGGTCATCCTAACGATGCCCTGTCCGCTTTTAAAGTGTGTGCCCCTATCTTACGCAGTGAATCGGACCTACTTTTCGTTGCTCAAGCCTATTTTCAAGGGGGTTATTACGAACACTGTTTAAAAATTCTCTACCCTTTAATTCCCCACACTCGAAATGGCAAGGTGTTCACACTTGCAGGAGAGCTGTTTTTTGAGCAGAAAAATTATCCGGAGGCTATTCGATTCTATCAACGATCGCTTGAGTTTGCTGACAATCTCTCTTGGGTACTCAATCGCCTCGGCCATGCCTACTTACGCTCAAAACAACTGGAGAGAGCCGAAAAGATCTTTAGAATGATCCTAGAGAAAGATTCTAGCGATGTTTCGGCCACTTTGGGGCTGGGTGCCTGTATGCAAAAACAGGGACACTATCAGAAAGCTCTCCACATCTACCAATCGGGAAAAGCGTGGGAGAAAAATCATCCTCAAATTCTGCAGCAGACGGGCTTCTGCGCCTTACTCTCAAAAAAATACTCCTTTGCTTCTAGATACTTCGCACAGGCAATCGAAATCCAGAGACCCTCGCCTCAGTTGTTGGCATGGTATGGCTATTCCCTTGAGTGTGAGAAAAAATGGTCGGATGCCGAACAGAACTATTTTCAATTTATTGAGCTCTTTCCCCAAGAGCCCAATGGATACCGCTCTTTGGCCTGGCTCTATGGCGTCGGCCTGTCGACCTCACTCTCTCTAGAGCAAGCATTCGATTACGCTCAAGTTTCACTGAAACTAGTCCCTGACCCTGTTTCATGGGAGATTATGGGTGCCTGCGAGGCTCGAAAGGGTAATTATGTGAGAGCTCACCAGATTTTAGAATTTCTTTTACTATCTGATTCAAATAGAAAGTCCCGAGCTCGCCGCCAGCGGGCAATGAGAACCCTCCGAAAAAACCGTCCTCTCGGGGACCCTCTCGTCTTACGTAACTTAGCAGCATGATTGCATTTTGCTCTGGGTTAGGGTATAATTATCACTTACTATAGAGAAAGGATGCGCTATGTTCGGCCTGTTAAAAAAAATATTTGGCTCCTCTCAGGAAAGGGTGGTAAAATCTTTTTCAAAAATCGTCACCGAGGTGAATCGATGGGATGAAAAATTTACTTCACTTTCTGACGAGGAGTTGAAGGGAAAAACCGAAGAATTCAAAAAGCGCTACCAGCAAGGCGAAACTCTGGATGCGCTGCTGCCTGAGGCTTATGCAGCGGTAAAAAACGTCTGTCGCCGTCTCTTTGGATCCGACATGCGTGTTTCGGGTTATGAGCAAAAATGGGACATGATCCCGTATGATGTGCAAATTGTAGGTGCAGTTGCCCTACATAAGGGGCATATCTCCGAGATGCAGACTGGGGAGGGGAAGACGCTAACAGCCGTGCTGCCTCTCTACCTAAATGCGCTTACCGGCCAGCCCGTCCATCTGGTAACCGTCAATGACTACCTGGCAGAGCGGGATGCTCAGTGGGTGGGGTCGATTTTGCGGTGGCTCGGCCTGAAGACGGGAGTGCTCACCAATAACACTCCTCAACACTCGCGAAAGGAGCTTTACCAATCAGACGTGCTCTACGGAACCGCTTCTGAATTTGGTTTTGACTACCTACGCGACAACTCGATGAGCAGCACTAAAGAAGAGCAAGTTCAGCGCGGTTACTACTTTGCCATTGTCGATGAGATCGACTCTATTTTGATTGATGAAGCCCGCACGCCGCTGATTATTTCAGGACCTACCCCCAAGAGTATGCAGATGTACGACCAGCTCAAGGAGGGAGTCTCTGAGCTTGTGAAGATGCAGCGCAATATCTCTAGCCAGATCGCTTCTGAAGCTAAGAAGGGCTTGGAGAAATATATCGAAAATGACGAACTCTCCCCTCAAAACAAGAAAGAAGCAGCGAATTTTCGAGAACGGTGTCGCAAACTCTGGCTTGTCAGCAAGGGAATGCCCCACAACAAAATTTTGCGACGCGTGAAAGAAAACCCCGATTTAAGAGCAGAGATCGATCAGTGGGATGTTTTCTACCACAACGATCAAAACAAACAGGAGAAAGCTGAAGCAATTGCTGAACTTCTCATGGTGATCGACGAGAAAGGAAGCGAATTTGAACTCACAGATAAAGGAATAGCCTCCTGGGCAGAAACTTCCGAGGGATCAGCGGATGACTTTGTAATGCTCGATCTGGGTCACGAATACGCTCTCGTCGACAATAATGCCGAGTGGAGCGATGCAGAAAAGGTCGAGAAAAAACTCGGCCTGAATGATGAAGATGCCAAACGGAAAGAACGCTCACACAATATCAGACAACTTCTTCGAGCCCACCTGCTGATGGAGAGGGATGTCGATTATATCATCGACCAAGACAAGATTGTCATCATCGATGAGAACACTGGGCGTCCCCAGCCGGGTCGACGCTTCTCCGATGGCCTCCACCAAGCGATTGAAGCTAAAGAGCATGTGGCTATACAAAAAGAGACCCAAACATACGCTACCATTACTTTGCAAAACTACTTTCGGATGTATAACAAATTGGCCGGCATGACCGGAACGGCTATCACTGAAGCCGGTGAGTTTAAAGAGATCTACAAACTCGAAGTTCTGCAAATACCGACCTACAAAAATTGTCAGAGAGGCGATGCCAACGACGAGGTCTATATGACCGAGCGGGAAAAATACGCGGCTATCCTCAAAGAGATACGCGAAATTCATGCCCAAGGACGCCCGATATTGATAGGAACTGAAACTGTCGAAGTCTCCGAAAAACTCTCGCGCATCTTGAAACAAAATAAGGTCGAGCACACCGTTCTTAACGCCAAACACCATGGAGATGAAGCTGAGATCATCTCTCAAGCCGGAACAAAAGGTGCAGTCACTGTCTCAACCAACATGGCGGGGCGCGGCACAGATATAAAACTCAAAAAAGAAGTTGCCAAGTTAGGTGGGCTGCATGTGATTGGAACCACTCGCCACCAATCCCGTCGTATCGACCGTCAGCTTCGAGGAAGAAGTGCTCGCTTGGGTGATCCGGGCTCATCGAAATTTTTTATCTCTTTCGAAGACCAGCTGATGCGCCTTTTCTCCTCGCCACGCCTCGCATCTATCCTCAAGCGTTTCCGTCCACCCGAAGGCGAACCAATCTCTGCCGGCATGCTCAACCGTTCAATTGAAACGGCGCAAAAACGGGTTGAGGGACGCAACTACACTATCCGAAAACACACGCTTGAGTATGACGATGTGATGAATAAACAGCGTCAAGAGATCTACACTTTCCGTAACGAAATCCTGCATAGCGAAGAGCTTCTTCCTATTGCCAAAGAGCTTCTCTCAGAAGTAGCCTCTTTGATGGCAAGAGAGTTTTTTGTCAGCCGCTCTCATGAAGGCAAGTGGGATCCCGAAGGATACCGTCAATGGTTGATGGCTCACTTCCCTGTGACCTTTGAAGAGGGGTGTTTTGACAACGATCATCACTCTATTGAACAGATTGAAACTCTAGCTGCCGATAAAATCATCGAAGCCTTTGAAAACAAATTTGCAAGCGACTGCGCCAAAAACGAAACGGAAAATCCCAGTATCGACACAACTAAGTTAGCCGAAGAGGCGCTTAGAAGTGTCATTATCCGCAAGATTGATGAACTCTGGCAAGAACACCTTCTGACGATGGATCATCTCCGCTCAGAAGTCTCGTTGCGCACAGTCGCTCAGAAGGATCCACTCGTCGAGTTTAAACACGAAGCGTTTGATCTCTTCCACGAGTTGACTCGCCATTTGCAGACAGAGACCGCTCGTAATCTATTCAAAATCTCGCTCACAGCCCACAACCCTGGTCTCTTTGAAGAGATGCTGACTCAGATCAATCTCGAGACCAATCGTCTTATTTTCGACGAGACGATTGAGGACCCAGCTCCCAAGAGCGCGGCCGATAGGCCTCCACCGCCAGAACCGACCGTTTCCCTCGCCCCCAAAGTAGGGCGCAACGATCCTTGTCCATGCGATAGCGGCAGAAAGTATAAAAAGTGCTGCGGCATCGATGAAGAGAACGCTTAAGGGCGCTTTCTATAGTCTATTCAATTGAAAATGACACAGATTGATCCAGGTCTTTTCGTCCGCGACTTCGCACTCGGTCGAGATCAACTCTGATTTAATCAACTATATACGGAAAGTTCTTCGAGAGTTTGCCATACAGGCTTTTCTGGAGGGACGATAGCTGCACGAGCAAGACAGCCTAGGTCAACCAATGTGACGGCAGAAATTGTTTGATCAAACCAACATCCTCTATAAAAGAGTAAGTAATAGTATATAATACTCTTCTTCTTCAGGGGGTGTGGAAATGTCGATAGCCCCTCAATAGCTAGAGTGATGATAACTTGTCGATG
>JAAKFT010000068.1 GCA_011064935.1 Chlamydiota bacterium
CCTATGGGATCATCCGCGCGCGCTTTCTCTTATGCCAATCTGACAAATTTGTCTTTGATTGAAGAAATTTACGAAACCTATCTCGCTGATCCTTCGAAAGTCGATCTCTCCTGGAGAGCCTTTTTTGATGGCGTAGAGTTTGGGGAGGGGAAGGAGGCGGGAGTCTCGAAGGAAGAGCGTATTCAGAGAGTGATCGAGAGTTATCGGCGATTTGGACACCTCTTAGCAAAAGTCAATCCGATCGCCACTCACCAAGTCGATTCTATTCCTGAGCTGGGCCTTAAAATTTTGGGTTTTGAGGAAAAAGAGCTGAAAGACTCATTCCCTACAATGGGAGTGATTGAAAGGGGAGAAGCGCCCCTTGAGGAGATTATCAGAGCTCTCGAAGCGATCTACTGCACCACTATTGGTGTGGAGTATGTCGGATATAGTGCCCCACAATTAGATCAGTGGATTCAGGGAGAGATTGAAGGGGAACACCTCCCTACCACTCTCGAGCAGAAAACCAATCTGCTTCGCAGCCTCAATCGGGCCGAGCTTTTTGAACGGTTCCTCAATAGAAAATATGTCGGCCAGAAACGGTTCTCTCTCGAGGGGGGTGAGACGCTAATCCCCATGTTAAATGAGGTGATTGAGGTGGGGGCAGAGCAGGGAATTGACGAATTTGTCCTCGGCATGGCTCACAGGGGTCGTCTCAACGTACGGGCTAACCTCATGCAAGAGCCGCTATCCCAGCTCTTCGCAGAGTTTGAGGACTATTTTGATCCAGATCAGGTAGATACTGAGGGAGACGTCAAGTATCACAAGGGCTTCTCGTCAGATGTTGTGACATCCAAGGGCGATAAAATCCATCTCGCTTTAACGGCAAATCCTAGCCACCTGGAGTCAGTCAATCCGGTTGTCATGGGAAAAGTGCGAGCCAAGCAGCAGCAGCGGGGAAAAGAATCAATTGTTCCTATCCTCATTCATGGAGATGCTTCCCTCGCCGGACAGGGAGTCGTTTACGAAACGATGCAGCTCTATCGGCTTGGTGGCTATTCGGTCGGTGGTGCGATTCATATCGTGGTGAATAATCAAATTGGCTTCACCACTCTTCCCAAAGAGGGCCGATCGACCCACTACTGCACCGATCTGGCACGCGGCTTCTCATCGCCGATCTTTCATGTGAATGCAGAAGATCCTGAGGGGTGTCTCTATATCACTCGTCTTGCGATGGAGCTTCGCCACAAGTTTCACTGTGATGTCTTCATCGATCTCAACTGTTATCGAAGGTATGGCCATAATGAGAGTGATGAGCCGGCCTTTACTCAGCCCCTGGAATATCAGAAAATCGAGAAAAAGCGATCTATCAGAGAGATCTATCGCGACAAACTGATCGACCAGGGAGTGGTAGAACGTGAGGCGGCTGAAAAGTTAGAAAAAGCCTTTCAAGAGGAGCTAAAAAGCGAATTTGCCCAGCTTCAGGAGCAACCAACTTTTCCAGTTGAAAAGCCATTTCAAGGAGTTTGGGAGAGCTATCGAAAAGGGGATCTCTTTCAACCTGCGAAAACGGCCGTAGATCGCGCACTCTTACGCGAGATGGCTGCTCGCTCTTGCCATGTCCCCGAAGGGTTTGCTATCCACCCAAAAGTGGGAAAGTTGCAAGAAGCTAGGCTCAAAATGGTCGAGGCAGAGACGCCGCAACCCGCAATTGATTGGGCATTCGCTGAGCAGCTCGCTCTAGCATCACTGCTCTGGGAGGGTAGAGCGGTTAGGTTTGCCGGAGAAGATGTGCAGCGAGGCACTTTTAGCCAGCGTCATGCAGCTTGGGTCGATCAGAAGAGTGGTCAGAGGTATTTTCCCCTCAGCCATCTCAAAGAGTCGCAGGGCCATTTTGAGATCATTAACTCTCTACTCTCAGAGTTTTCCGCTCTCGGTTTTGAGTTTGGATATAGTCTCTGCTACCCGTCGGCGCTAGTAGTCTGGGAGGCGCAGTTTGGTGACTTTGCCAATGGCGGACAGGTCATTATCGATCAATATATCGCCAGTTCCGAGCAGAAATGGCAACGCTACTCCGGTTTAGTGGTTCTCCTTCCGCATGGCTATGAAGGACAAGGATCGGAACACTCCTCTGCGCGCGTGGAGCGGTTCCTGCAGCTCGCCGGACATGGCAATATGCAAATCGTCAACCCCACCACGCCTGCCCAGTATTTCCACCTTCTGCGGCGGCAGGTGATCCGCTCTATCCGTCGCCCACTCATTGTACTGACGCCGAAAGGTCTCTTGCGTCATCCCAAATGTCTCAGCTCATTGGATGAGCTGGCATCAGGTACTTTTCGAGAGTTTTTGGATGATCCTCACGCTGGGGAAGAGGTAGATCGGCTGCTCTTGTGTAGCGGTCGGATCTACTATGATCTGATGGCTAATAGAAAGGAGAGTCGCGCCGCCATTGTGCGAATAGAGCAACTCTATCCTATCCATGAGGAAAAGCTGGCAACCCTTCTTCATCGCTACTCCAGAGTCAAGAAGGTCTACTGGGTTCAGGAGGAGCCGAAAAACATGGGAGCATGGAGCTATCTCTTACCCATTCTAAATAAAATGCTCCCAGAGCAAGCGACGCTACACTATGTTGGGAGAAATATCAGCGGATCACCCGCTACCGGATCACATGCAATCCATGTTAGAGAACAACAGCAGCTAATGAAAATGGCTTTTGAGGGAGAATAGATCATGAAAGAAGAGATTAAAATCCCAGATATGGGCGAATCGATCACCGAGGCCTCTATTGTGGCGATCCTCAAACCGTCAGGCTCTCTGGTTCAAGAGGGTGAAGAGGTTATTGAGATCGAAACAGAGAAGGTCAATCAACCTCTCTATGCCCCTTCAGCTGGCTGTGTGGAGTGGAAAGTAGAAGAGGGGGATAGTGTAGCCATAGGAGAACTGATCGGCTTTGTTGATACCGAAAAAGCTGTCGCAGCTCCACCAAAAGAGGAAAAAGCAAAGGTAGTTGGCGAAAAAGCGGTTGCGCCGTCTCCAGAGAGAGCCGAAGAGGTTGTGGTTACCGAAGCTGGTGGAAAGCAAGAGACTCGGAAAAAGCTCTCTAAAATCCGCAAGGTAATTGCCGCTCGATTGGTTGAGTCATTGCAAAATAGCGCCATGCTCACCACTTTCAACGAGGTCGATATGAGCGCTGTTATTGAGCTGAGAAGCCAAAATAAAGAGTCCTTCCAAGAGAAGTATGGCGTCAAACTCGGTTTGATGTCCTTCTTTGCGAAAGCCTCTGTCGGAGCGCTTCAAGCTTTTCCACAGTTTAATTCCTACATCGATGGGGATGAGTTGGTCCATCGGGAGTATTATGATATCGGGATAGCCGTCGGTACGGAGCGTGGCCTCGTCGTGCCAGTCGTCCGCAGCTGTGATCAGCTCTCGTTTGCTGAAATAGAGAAAAAAATCGCCATCTTTGCCAAAAAAGCAAGGGAGGGTGGGCTTATTGTTGAAGATCTTCAAGGGGGTGGGTTTACCATCACCAATGGAGGCGTCTTCGGATCCCTTCTTTCAACGCCCATACTCAACCCACCACAAGTGGGGATTCTGGGAATGCATAATATTCAAAAGAGGGCGGTGGTTGTGGAAGATCAGATTGTTATCAGACCGATGATGTACTTGGCTCTAAGCTATGACCATCGCGTAGTCGATGGCAAAGAGGCGATTCTCTTCCTTGTCCGCGTGAAAGAGCTTCTAGAGCATCCCTCTAGGTTGAATTTTAGCGGTTAAGCATTCCGCTAGCAAACTCCCATAAGCTTTTGGCACTCTTCTTTACTGCTTCATCAGGATTCCACTTGGAATTTATGATCGAGACGAATGGTTGACCCTGGGGAGAGTCTAGGCCTAATAATACGCTGGAAGAAGGAACCATCTGGTGGAATGATGGCCTTAGAGCCTCCTATTCCTAGTAAAGCAGTTGCTATATTCCATGGTCCTTCAGTATCAGCTGCAGTTGCTTTAGCGTCGTCAAAAAACCCAAACTTTGCTTGTGCTACTGCTAAACATGCTGTGGCATTCATTTCGAATTCTAAAACATGCTCGCTTGAAGATGTGAGTTCAATATGAGACCATCCTAAAGCTTTGGCTTGCGTAATGGATTCTCGAGCTCCAGCAAAATCACCCAACTCTGCTTGTATTGGCGCCAACTCATTCAAAAATTCTGTTTCAGTAAACGTACTTTCAAAAACAACCATAAATGTTTTGGCTTGAGCAATAGATTCCCGAGCTCCAGCAAAATCCCCAGCCTTCGCTTGCGCCCTTGCTATTCCTAACCAAGCATTTGCCTTATTCACTGACCCTGCAATATCAGGTATAGTTGCTATAGCACCCCCAAAATCACCCGACTCAGCTTGGGCTATTGCTATTTCTTTCAAAGTTGCGGGGATTTGCATTGTAGTTAAGATACGATTCGCTGCTGTTTTGGCTTGTGTAATACACTCTTGAGCTCCAGCAAAATCACCCACCTTCGCTTTTGCTAATGCTAGCCTTCGTGAAATTTTTGCCTTCTCATATGGGTCATCAACATCTTTCAGCTCTATTTCAGCTTCTGAAATAGTTATTTTAGCTCTTTCATGATCACCCGATTCTGCTTGACATAATGCTATTTTAATTAATAAACAGGTTCTGAAGTTCAAAGGTGTAGTATCGTTTGCCTTCGCTTTGGCTTGTACAAAAGTAGCTTGAGCTCCAGCAAAATCACCTGCCTTTGCTTGGACACTTGCTATTCCATTCAAAGCAGACGTCATGTAGGATGGATACTGCGTAAGCTTAGTCGAGAATGCTAGAGCATTAGTGATCTCTCCCAATTTTGCCCATGCTACTGCTAAATCAACTAAAGCTCTCAGCAAGTGGAATGGCGCTGTAATATCAGGCATCACCTTTTCAGCTTCCGTAATACTCTTTCTAGCTCCGACCACATCTCCCAATCTCGCTTTTACGACCGCGGCATGGATAAAAATATTCATCCTTTCCACTGGGTCTTCTGCCACTGGTGGGCCTTCTTCCACTTGGTCTTCAATGTGATGCGCCATTTCTTCAGCCTCGCTTATACAACTTCTTTTTAAATAACTGGAAATTCTATAAGCTGTTGCGTCAGTGGTAAAAGGAACCCTATTTACACTAATTGCTAAGCTTTTCGTACTTTGATTCCTTATGCACCTAATATCACCAAGCAACTCTTTAAACCTTCTACATACAGCAGCTATTTTGGTTGAATTACTTGCGTCTATGAGGATTAGCAATAGCATTTCATCGGGCAAGTTAGATAAACCAATACTAGTTGTAGGAGAAGTCATGAAAAAACCTATTTTTTAATTACTGAAATTATACGAAGTTTAGTATATTATACTATATCTATTAATTTCCAGCAACCGGCTTTTTAAGAAAATTCAGGGAAGTATATTAAAGTTTAAGTTGTGCTATCTATCATAAATTCAAGCTTATTTAGGCTAGATAGTATAATCTCCTGGAAAAAATGGTTCGTCCTACATCTCGGCCCAGAAGGACCGAGGTATTGGACGCATTTCGATAAGTAATGGAGCTGTTTTGAAAAATTATGCCCTCGCGGTCGCTTCTTTTGTCTTATTTGGCCTATTGCCTATCTATTGGTCAAAGCTCCATCAGGTAGATAGCTATATCGTTTTATTCCACCGCTGTTTTTGGACGTTCGTCACGCTGATCCCCATATTAATTTACAAAAGGGATTTCAGACCCTTCTTTTCTCTATTTTGCAAAAAGTGGCCCTATCTGATTTTGTCGTCTGTCACTGTCGCTATCAACTGGTGTACGTATATCTATGCCCTTAACAACAACCATATCTTTGAGGGTAGCTTGGGCTATTTCCTTGCCCCTTTTTCGAGTGTTTTCCTGGGTTTTCTTTTTCTGAGAGAAAAGTTAAGGCAAAAACAGATAGTCGCGATTATTGTGGCTCTTCTAGCGATTGTCTATCTGATGATCTCAAAAAACATTTTTCCAAAGTATGCGATAATCATAGCATTCTCATTTTCGTTTTACGGCATGTTGGGCCGCTTTATTCAGACATCTGCTGTCAATAGGATGGCTTTTGATGGTTTATTAGTTAGCCTGTTGTTTGTTATTTTCTTTCAATATCCCCACGCTCTTTGGAGTGGTTTTCACCAATATGAATCAGCGACACAGCTCTTGCTGATTCTGAGTGGATTGGTAACCATTGTGCCTTTGTCTCTCTATATTATTGCGGTAAAGCGCATTCCATTATCCTCGGTGGGTATTTTGGGTTTCATCATTCCCACCTTGGGCTTTCTCTTGTGCATCTTCTATTTTCATGAAGTGATAGATCTACAAAAAGCGACGGTTATTGGGATTGTTTTGATAAGTATGGGTCTCTATATTGCTGATTTAATCGCGCCACAGAGGAAAAAAGCAGAAGAGAGCGTGCCCTAACCCAACTTCGCAGGTTTTGTCTCGAGTGAGCGAGTTGAAGTTTGGGGTTTTTTACACTACAACTAAAAAATCAGACAACGACCTCCTTCGTTTTCATGATTTGGGGAGACAGGCCAAGAGTTTTGTAAATCTCCATCTGCCGACCTTCAGCTTTCGTTGAGCTTCGATGATAGAGCATTTTTCCCTCTTCCGTTTTGGCTCGCATTGTCACGCGTATCCGACTTGAAAGCCTATTGCGTATTGTTTGCCAGTGATAGTGTACGCCCTGTTGATTTAACCGGTATAAACAGCTTTGTATCAGGTGGTAAGCCAGGATCGTAATCCAGAGATGTCCATCTACCCTTTTTTCTTTTTGGTGATGCACAGGCCGCATGCCTAGCGAGGACTTCATAAAGCGAAAGGCATCTTCTACCGTTCTAATATTATTGTAGAGGTTCCATAGCTGCGGAGCTGTTAAATTGGCCAGATTCGTGCGAAGAAAATAGTGTCCTTTTAGCCTTTCTTTCAATTTCTCTGGTCTCACTTTCCAGGTGATGCAAATAGCTCGTTCCCCATCATCTGAAGGCTCTACGGTTATCTCATAGCAACCGGAAACTCGGCTGTGTTTTTCTTTGAGACGCCCCACCCTCTCCAATACCTTGGAATATTTTTTTCTTCCCCTTGGTTTCGAAAGAGATAGGCACATTTTCTCCAACTCCCTCTCAAAGCGCACCTGGAATAATTTCTTCATCTGAGAGGATACTGCTTGCTTAGCCTTAGATTCACAATAAAGCCACCTCTCTTCTTCATCGTCGCTTTTGATTAGAGCCACCTTTACCCCAGTGTCGTGTCCCGCAGACTCAAGAGCTCCTTCCAGCTCTCTGGAAGGAGCGTTCTGTCTGGCTGATACAATGTAGCGATATTGATGCTCTCGAAGCCATTGCAGATTTTCCACTGTGGCTATCCCCGCATCTAAAACGACCACCGGCTTGAATAAATCTTCGGAATCGCTCAGCTTTTCAATCGTCTCCTGCAGAGTCTTTGGTTCGGAAATATTACCAGGCAAAAAGGATGATCGAGAGACAAATCCGTGTTCATTAATGACAAGACCCAGCGTTACAAGTGGGCAATCCGTTCGCTTTTCCTTGGAACGTCCGAAAGTTGCTTTTTTGTTTCCTTTGGCTCTACCTTCCATGTAGGTGTTTGTTAAATCATAGAGAACCATGGTGCTACGATATTCGTGAACTTGTTGCTGTGCCTGATCGAGATATTTTTCTAGTTCCTCTTTATGCGCGAGAAGCAGATCGCCAATTTTGTATAAATGACCGAGAGTAGTCGCCTGAAAGTCATAATTCAAAAGTTCACTAAGACCGCTTCTTTGTGTTAACCACTCATGGGTCGCCCTCTCACTTGCCGGAAAAATGGCTCTTCCAATGATGGCGGCAAGAGACAAGGCAATATCTCTTTCAGAAAACCCAAGCTCCTTAAATTTTTTGCGCATTTTAAGCTCAGAGGCAAGGTGCAGAAGCAAGTGCTCAGTGCCAACAGTTCTTGGTTCTTGTTGTTCAATCGTTTGCGGGTTTATCGTTCGATAGCTGACCACAGTTTGTGGTTGTGTCTCTTTCGTTTGATCAGACAAACGGTGCAAAAGCTGGGAAGCATACTTTTGGGCCAGGCTCTCAATTTTGTCATCGATAGCGAAAAGAGAAGTAATACCATTTAGGATCTCTTCAATACGATTTGCAAGACTTTTAAGTTCAGGCTTTTCCAGATCAAGGTCGGGGCCGAGGTTGAGGAGAATATGTTGCCGAGGCCCACGCTCAGTTCTATAAGACTCAACGAGTTGGAAGTTGAAATAGGATTTTCCCGTTTCAAGCTTAGGGATACGAGTTTTTCGAATAAACATGAGGCCATAATAATCGGAGTGACAATTTTACGAAAGAAAAACATTGTGTTATTTGCAATATTTAGACACTACAAAACAAGACGCTCGGCACAAGCCTTATCCTAAACGAGATAGAAAAAGAGGTTTTTAAGCTCAATTTTCTTATTTTGTTTATATTCAGGAAGATGTGAAAAATTCAAAAAATTTATAATTTAACAACTTGGGCTAAGT
>JAAKFT010000069.1 GCA_011064935.1 Chlamydiota bacterium
CCGTGGGTGTGGGGAACTGTGCGAGGGATTCTATCGTAGGTAGGGTATGGATGCTTCGTCGTTGCGAGAGGGTGCGGCCCAGGCGTGGACTGTAGCAGTCGCGGCCATTGTTGAAAAGATCGACCTCAGCAAAGTAGCGTTGATTACCAAAACGCCATGGGGTGAGCGTGGAGGTAAGTAGTTCCTCGCCAAAGGCAGTATAGCGGAAGGTCTCGGCTGTCTCGGTGGTGTCTAAGTTAACAAGCGTGACAACACTTCCAGTATGATCATGAATGGGAATGTAGGTATTACCATTAAATTCATGAGCTATGGAGGTGAGGTTGGAGTCTACGTAATCTCCTAAGATGCGGAGTTCAACGATGCGTCTCGCCTGTACGGTTGATCCAATTTCTTGATCATTATCCCAAAGATAGTAGTCGTAGTCAGTGAGCACTTTGTTCTCATAGACCTGTTTGGAGAGGTAGCGATTGAAGGGATCGTAGGTGAAGCGGACATCGATCTTTCCGTAAGAAGTGGTGACCAGACGATCCAAGGAATCATATTGGTAGGTTTTTTCTCCATCAGAGAGGAGGTTGCCATTGGGATCATAGGTATAAGCTGTAATTTGTGAGGGTGGGTTGATGGTATAGTTTTCGTCACCCTTGCTGAGACGATTAGAGATGGAGTCGTAGGTGTAGGTAGAATCATTTTCTGCAACAAGATGGCCTAACTCATCATAGGCATAGGTCATCTCGACCTCTCCAAGGGGATCGGTATAGGTATAGCTGATGAGTCTACCTGCTGGATCATAGGCCCCGGGGGGGTAAACTTCATCGAAGTATGGAGTGGAATATTGTTCCCATTGGCCGAGAGGAGTTCTCGCGATGTTGATGTGTCCTAACTCTCCTGGAAGGATGATGGTGGTGGGATTACCGGACTCATCACGCTTATCATAGGTGTAGGTGTTCTCTTTGCGAGTGATCTGATGTAGGAAGTCTCCTTGGTAAGTATAGGAGATATCCGACTGGTCGGGAAGGGTGAGTGTGACTCTCTTTCCGAAGGGATCATAGGTATTTGCCAGAGTAAAATTGTTGCCAAGGGTCTCTTGAGTGAGATTGCCATAGATATCGTAGGTGCGGGTGGTGGTCATGTTTTTGCTTCTATCTTGGACAGAAGTGATCTGGTCAATGTGGTTATAATTATAGCTATAGTCGATGTCCCTGGTATTAGAATAGAACCTGATAAGACGACCTAAATCATCATAGATGTGATGGAGATGGGTGCCGTCGGGTTTGGTGATGGTTCTGACACGTCCTTTGTTGTTGTAGGCATACAAGACCTTGAACTGGCCTTCAACGGAAGACTGTGTCATGCGGTTAGAAGAGTCATACTCCCACTCGTAACGGATCGGGTACAAAAAGGCTGTTCCTTCGTATACGTCGCGGGTTAACGAGACAAGATTGCCGCAGAGATCATAACTTTTGGCTTCTTTGTGCAGGGTATCGCCATCGGCATTGAAAATGGTTTTCACAAGTTCTCGTCCACGTGAGTCATAAGTCTGGAGAGTCTTAACACCCAAAGGATCTGTGGTCAGCTTTATCCTACCTGTGGGTTCATAACCATAAATAATGGTGGTGATATGGCCCTCAGATTGTTTGATCTGGGTTGGTTCGCCTCGGGTGTTGTATTGGGTTGAGGTGGTGGTGATACCGGAAGTGACGTTGGTGCAATTTCCGGCCGAATCATAGCTATAGGAACTGCTCGTGAGGGTATTTTCCTCAAGATCTTGTGTGGAGGTTTCGACGATTCGATTTAGAAAGTCATGCTTCTGGAGATAGAGGGCATCCCCTTTTTGAGTGGAGGCGACTCTTCCGAGACTATTGTATTCATAGGAGATGGTACTCTCTCCTACGGTTTCGGTTAGCTTTCTCCCAGCGAAATCATAGGTGTATTCTGTGGTCACTCCGGCACTATCTGTGGTGCTAAGCTCACAAAAAGGGGAGTAGATGGAGCTGGTTTTTTTCAGAAATGAATCGTTGATAGCAAAAATTTTCTTCTGCGTGCAGTTGCCACAGATATCATAGGTATAGATGATTCTGCTTCCATCACGACTGATGTGAGTACGTATCTCTCCATTGGAATGGTACTGGAAGCTCTCTTTACTGCCGTCGGGGTAGATGATTTTGGTGGGTTGATGGCGGTGGTTGTAGCTTGTGTACGTGGTGCCGCCGTTGGCGTTGGTCTGCCGAATGATGTTTCCAGAATAGTCATAGGCTAGTTCTTCTTGCGCCTCATCTGGGTAGGTGGTGGAGACCAATCTTCCCAAACTGTCGTAGCCGTAGGTGGTGGCGTTACCACACGCATCTATTGATTGGATGAGTTGGCCTGACTCATCATAGCTCTTTGTCGTGGTGAGAGGGGTGCCATCACTTTGACGTTCGATTTCTTGAATGGGATGATGGGCTTGGTCATAACACCATCGTTTCAACATATCTGGTCTAGGACCTATGAGGGCGACTAGATTGCCAGTATTATCGTATTGTCGGGTGATTCTGTTGCCCGTGGCATCGACTTCTGTGATGACTCTCTCTTCAGAGTCATAGGTCTTGGAGGTCGAATAGGCGTATCTATTGTTGGCATCAAAGTGATCTTCCCGAAGAATTTGTCCCGAAGGGTGGTAGGTGTATTTCACTTTGTGAACGAGGATTTCTGCACCTTCTTGATTGAGGGTCTTTTCCTCTACAATTTCGGGCAGTCCGTAGCAGGGGTTGGACTGCTTGGGGTAGATATAGGTGATGGTGCGATAGGTAATCTCGCTGATATCTTCAACATTTTCGCTTTTGCCATCATCTACGACCTTTCTAACGCAAATGGCACAATCATCGTAGGTGTTGAAGGTCCTTTTGTTGATCATTTCGGCATCGTCTATAATGAACTCTGAGGCAACTAGATTGGTGCCTGGAACATAGCTATAGGCGACTTTTTTGAATCCATCGTATTCTGTGAGCACGAGGTTGAAACCATCATTGGAGTAGGTTCGTTCTATGGTGTAGTTATCGAGGTTGTCATTGTATTTCTCTTCGACAATATTGTGGTTCTCATCATAAGTATATTCAAGTTGGCTGACGATGGATCCATCGAATTTTTCGATGCTTTTTGAAATCATATCGTTATTTTCATTCCAGGAATAGCGTTCTGCGACATAGGGTATTACTTCCTCTGGCAGATACTTTTCTAACGCAGTGACATGATTCTGCTTATCAAAGCGATAAAGGGTGCTGTTGCCTTTTTCATCGATGACTTTAGTGGTCTTTTTCTCGTCTACATTGTACTCAAAGCGGTTAACGAGTCTCAGTTCACCTGCATTACCTGAGGTCTCATAGATAGCGGCGATTTTGTGGGTTTCGGGATCATATTCTATGTGCTCCTGCCTATCTTGTTTTGAGATATTAGACAGGTACGGTCCGTAGTTATAGATTATCTCTCCCCTCCCAGGAGCTTTGACGGAGTGGAGACGGGAAACATCCTCGATGGAGTAGGTAAAGAAGGCTTTTCTTCCATCACTACCAGTGACTGCAAAATCTGAGATGTTCCCATCGATTTGCTGATAATTAAAAGTCAGGGAGCCGAGCCTTTTTGTTTTTGTCGAGTTGTAGGCAGTGATAGTTTTTAAAATAGGGTATTGAGGATAGAGTCGATTCTTTGAAAAGTTAGTATAGGTGTAGCAGAGGATATTGCCATTGGGCAGTCTTTCTTGGGTGATGGGTATGAGATAGGGGGTCCATGAATTGGGACCGAAAGAGGTTTTTGACCGTGAAGAGGATTTAATGGAAGAGCTCCACTCATGCATGGCGGAATTAAAGCTGCGAACAGTTCCGCTTCCATCGGTGATTGTGCCTTTCCAGCTATAACGGGCTCCATTTTTGGAGTCATGTATCTTTTGGTAGAAGATATCGGTGTTGGAAAGATGGTGCTCTGCACCGATTAAATCAGGTGGCGTACAGCCATTGGTTACTTTTTCAGGGGAGATAAAATAGTGATTAGGGCCATCTGGATCACAGAGGAAAATCTGTCCATTTCTATTGCCTATTGAGAGAAATTTGGGCTGGTTTTCTAGCTCGAAATTGGCGGCGAGGTAACTCTCCGGATTGTATCTCCATCCGCCGAAATGGTTTTCGTGCGGGGCTAGGTGGTTGTAAAAGCGTCGCAACGAGATTGGAATGACTCCTGCTACAACAAGATCGGTCTCATCTTCTACATAGTCACCGGTGATTAAATTAACGTTGGAAAAAGTCGCTATGGGAGCGTGTGTGATGGGATAGTTTTCTCTTATGTTGTAGGTGATTTTTTTCTTGCCAGCGTAGTAGTCCGGCAGCTCTTCTTCTGCAAAGGTGTGTATAGAAGAAAATCCCAGGGATACTAGAAGGAGTAGGGCGAGATGTGCTCTACAAAAAGAGGTGATGAGGGTGTGCAGGAATTTTTTTTTGAATATGCTCATGATTACTTCTCGTTGTCAAAGTTTTCTCTGCTATTATGCCTGACAATTAAAATTTTTGTTAAGTAAAAATTAAGCGAATACAAAGCTTCGTTTAAGGCTCAGCCTGCTAGGGCTTGATCGAAAAGGGTCTCGATCTTTGTCTTTGATCCTTCGGCAAGTGGGTAGGAGGAGAGATCTTGGAAAGATCGACTGTGGGTCAGAAAGATGCACTCACGTTCTTCTTCTTGGGTGAATAAATGAGCGCCAACGGGCGTTGCGTTGGCGGGGAAGCACTCTCCTCCGTAGCGATAGGTCTCTTCTTGTGATGGGGAGAGCTGCAGCATTCCTTCATGTTTGAGAATTTTGAGGAGAAAAGCGGCATAGAGTGTATCTGGATGGGGCGACTCGGGTAGTTTCTCGAGAAAGGTGCGAAAAAGGAGATAGAGCTGGGGAGAGGCTTTGCCAGGCCACTGCGATTGGTAGATGGCATGAGCCAGCTTTTCGGCTGTCTGGAGGGTTTCTAGGTTGTTTCGAAGGGCAAGGTTCTGGTGGAGGATGGTGCCGTCACGAAAATGGTGGAGATCTTTGCGTCCCTGAGCGTAGAGATACTCACCGACGGTCAGGGGAGTGGTGAGGGCATTTTGGATAAAGGAAAAGCGTCTGCTGCTCTTGAAGAAGAGCTTGAGTAGACCGGTGGTGGGAGTGAAAAGGGATAAAATTTTATCGTGTTCTTTGAAGGGAATGGCATGTAAAACAATCCCTTCTGCTTGATATTGCTGACTACTCATACCTGCCATTGTAATTGATTTCCTCCTTTCTCAAAATAGATCATCTTGGTACTCTGGGGGATTCCTTGAGCACCGATAGCTCAATCGGATAGAGTACCTGGCTTCGAACCAGGTGGTTAGAGGTTCGAGTCCTCTTCGGTGCAGAGTTTGAAGATTTTTTGAGAGGTTTCTATGGAAAAAAACAAAAAAACAGTTGTCAAAGAGAAATTCGAAAATCAGGAATATCCTATCCATGTTATTGGACGGCATGTTGATATTAGCGATCCAATGAAGGCTTACGCTGTGGACAAACTCACAAAAGCTAAGCGGTTTGGTGGTCGTATTCTCGATGTCACTATCATCATGGATATCCAAAAACTGGTTCACTCGGTCGATTTTGTTCTTGATGTTAACAATACCAAGATCAAGGTGACAGGCCGAACACATAATATGTATGCTTCTATCGACCAAGCCATCGCCCGGCTTGAGGCTCAACTCCGTCGCTATCATCGTCGTTTGCATGAACATCATGCTAAAAAAACGGCCGAAGTGGATATGAATGTCAATGTGGTTGAAGTGATCGAGCTTATAGATGAGATTAATGACCAAATCGAAGAAGAGAATTTGGAACATGTCGAAGAGGAGCTGACGCCGCATAAGATCGTTAATCGAGAGATTCGTCCACTTAAAATCCTCAACCAAGCTGAGGCGATTATGAAAATGGATCTATCTAACGACGCTTTTATGATCTACAGAAGCGAAGAAGATCAGAAACTCAAAGTGATCTACCGCCGCACAGACAGCAATTATGGCATCATCGAAGTCGAGTGAGCTCTTCGATCCTGTTCGCAAGGGGGGGGTAAAGATTACCCCAGAAGAGAGAGTCCGGCAGCGGCTTATCTCGAAGATGGTCAAAGAGCTCGGCTTTCCTCTAGCTTTTCTCGCCGTCGAGAAAGAGTTGAAACTACTGCCCCATCTACGGCTGATCCCTTCAAATAAAATCCCTCGCCGCCGCATCGATATAGTGGCGTTTGCCAAAGGGATCCATCCTGACTATCCTCTCTTTCCTTTGCTGCTTGTCGAGTGTAAAGCGGTGGCGTTAACTCCGAAGGTGGCTAGGCAGGTAGTGGGTTATAACGATGTCGTTAAGGCCCCTTTTGTTGCGGTAGCCAACGAGGATCATATTCTCACGGGAGGATACGATGCAGAGTCAGGGCTTTTTCGGTTTCAGGAAGGATTGCCGACCTATACGCAGCTTCTAAGTGCGCTTGAGTCCAACAAAATATGATCCGCTTCGATGGTGGAGCCGTAGTCTAGCACCACTAACCGCTCGATGATGTTGGAGAGCTCTCGAATATTGCCAGGCCAAGGATACTCGGAGAGCTTCTGCTCTGCTTCGTGAGAGAGGGTCATCAGTTTTTTGTGATTTTCGAGACACTGTTTTTCTAGAAAAAAGTGGGCCAGTGGAATAATGTCCTCTCGTCTTTCACGGAGCGGGGGAATGGTGATGGGAACCACGTTCAGGCGATAATAGAGATCCTCGCGGAATAGCTTTTGGGCAATTGCCTCCTGGAGGTTGCGATTTGAAGTGGCGAGAAGCCGTACATCGACGGAGATAGGTTTGTGCCCTCCCACACGCTCAAACTCCCGCTCTTGGATCACTCGCAGTAGTTTGGGCTGTAATTGAATGGGGATTTCGCTGATCTCATCCAAGAGAAGAGTCCCTCCGTCCGCTAGTTCAAAACGGCCGGGTCTTTTGGCGTTGGCGCCGGTAAATGCTCCCTTCTCATGACCAAAAAACTCTGATTCAATCAGAGTATCTGGAATCGCAGCGCAGTTGACCCGAATATAGGGGCGGTCAGCGCGCAAAGAGTGGGCGTGAATCGCACCGGCAATAACCTCTTTGCCGGTGCCCGACTCTCCTTGAATAAGCACGCTGGCGTTGGTTTTAGCGACTTTGACAGCTTCCTCGAAGATCTTGCGCATAGAAGGGCTGAAGGTGATGATTTCGGTGGGACCTTTGCCCTCTTCGCGCAAAAAAGTGTTCTCCTGGACAAGCGACTGATGTTCTTTGGCCTTTTCGATGACCGCTTCGATCGCATCGATGGTGAAGGGCTTCAGAAGGTAGGTAAAGGCTCCAAGTCTCATCGCCTCTACAGCATTTTCGATGGTGCCAAAAGCGGTCATTACAATCACAATGGCAGAGGGCAGAATCTCTTTGACTTTTCGTAGCAATTCCAGCCCCGAAACCTCCGGCATCTTCATATCGGTGATCACAAGATCGAATGATTGACTTTTCAGCAATGAGAGCGCTTTCTTGCCATTCTCAGCCACGCTGACCTCATAGAGTCCTCGCTTCAAGGCTTCAGCCAAGAAGTTGCGCATCAAAGGCTCGTCATCGACAATTAGAATGCGTTCAATTCCCATTTTCCAAAGGTAGTTTTATTGTGAATGTTGACCCTTGACCCACTTTTGAGTCTATCTCAATCGTTCCGCCGTGGGCCTTGATAATTTTGTCTGTTTCAGATAGGCCCAAACCGGTCCCAGAGCATTTTGTGGTGTAAAAGGGGGTGAAGATTTTTTCTAGATTTTTTGCAGCGATCCCCTCGCCCTGGTCGGTGATAGCGATATGAGCCACCTCTTCGGATTTCCAGAGTTTGACGGTAATATTGCCTCCCTCAGGAGAAGCTTGTAGACCATTGCGTACGAGGTTGAGAAGGGCCATCTTGATTAAAGAGCGATCTAGAGAAGTCGAGAGAGAGGACTCAGGGGTGTGAAAAGTGCAGCTTTTCGCTTCACTCTCATCGGCGTCAACCAGATCGATGACCTCCTCGATAACGGAAACCAGATTGGTTAGAGCAAAGTGAATATCTAGAGGGCGGGCGAAGTGAAGCACATTGCTGACAAGACGGTTGAGAGTACGGGTCCCATCGATAATTGAATGGGCCATCTCTCTTTGCTTGGGCTCTTCTTTCAGATCACGCAAGAGCAGCGAAGCAAATCCTTCGATTCCACCCAAGGGGTTGCGGATCTCGTGCGCTAGAGTAGCTGCCATCTCTCCAAGTTCACGCAATCGATCGTTGCGATCAACCGCTTGTTCGAGCCTGCGAAGATCGGTCACATCGCGTAAGAGCAGCAAGAGCCCCTTTTCTGGGACAAATGAAGTCGAGATTTCGAGCTCCCGATCATTGTGGTTGAGTGTCAG
>JAAKFT010000007.1 GCA_011064935.1 Chlamydiota bacterium
CCAGAACTCCCGCCAAGATGGTATCCGAGGGAGTCGGTGGTGATGATCTCAAAGCGAACTTTTTGATCGGGCAAGACGGTATAAATCGTAGCTCCATCGGCATTGGTCAGAAGCTTGGCATTACGGAGGATCTTCTCCAGAAGCACCGGAACGTTTCGCTCGGCAGAGAGGGCAATCCCAATCTCATTTAGACGCGTGACTTTTTCGAGAAGGGTGGTCATTACCTCTTCTTATAATATTTTTGCTTTATTTTGCGAAGTGCTTGTTCCAATTCTCTGCATCTCTTGCCTTTAATTCTGTCGACATAGAGAACACCATTAGACCTCTTTCGAAACTTGCTTTGTTTGATAAAATTAGCCCTCAACCTCTGTCATCGAGCTAGTCGGGGGCGCAGTAGTGTTTGACGTACTCTTGGCCGACATTCTGCTTTTGGAAGACCTCGAAGAGATCGGGGTCGAGGTGTCCCTCTTTGACCATCTTCTCCATAATCTCGTAGATCTTGGGGAGTGGGAGGCGCTTTTTGTAGGGGCGATCGGGCGCAGAAAGGGCCTCAAAAGCATCTGAGATGGCAAGAATGCGGGCTCGTAGTGACAGCTGCTCTTTGATCAACCCTCGTGGATAGCCTCCTCCTCCAACCCACTCATGATGGTTACTAGCAATCTCTACCACCTCTTCCAAATTTTTGGGGAGGACAAGCTGCCCAAGCATCCGCTGGGTTATCTCGACATGGTGTTGGATGATCACGTGCTCTTTCTTAGTAAGATTACCTCGGGGAATCAGCACAGCTTCTTTCTCATCGGGAGTAAGAAAGACGAGGGAATCAATGAGCTTTTCTATTTCTGGAGTAATCGGTTCTTCACAGGTATTGCAGCGATCAATGAGCTTTTGGTTGTTCTCTAAATCTTGGATCTCTTTCTCATACACCTGAGGTGTGATTTTCTTTTCGAGAAGGGCGATCTTGGCATCTCGTTTCATCACTTCGATGCGTGTGTTGATCAGTTCGATGCAGTCAATGATAGTTTCGAGTTTATTCTTCTTCTCGACAATATAAGAGGGTGTGATGAGTTTACCGCAGTCATGCAAAAAAGCGGCAACCATCAACTCGTAGAGCTGATCGTCGGAAAAATGGATCTTTTTTAATGGGCCATCGTTTGTATTATTCACCGCCTCAGCAAGCATCTCGGACACGATCGGCACCCGTTTGGCGTGATTTCCTTCTGCAGGAGATTTCTCATCGATCGCCTCAGCAAACAGCCGTATGAGTGAGTTGGAAAGCGCTAGCTGGTTCTCCATCAGCTGCTGATTGGCCAGGGCGACGCCGGCCTGGGAGGCGAGAGATTCGGAGAGCTGGAGGTCTTCGAGGGTAAAGGTAGTGACAGCTTGAGTGATGGAGTCGATGGGGTTGATCAGCTGCATCGCAGCAATCACCTCATGCTCGTGATTCATAATCGGGATAGTAAGCACGGCTATGGTACGATAACCGGTGGCCTTATCAAACTCCCGTGTCCCAGAAAAATCAAACTCTTCTGCTACGTAGGCATCGTCGATCTTGACGCTGGTTTTGTTGTTGACGGCATAGGCCACCATGTGACGATTGTTTTGGACACCATCTGAGAGATATAGGTCAATAGCAGAGAACGTGATCGGTTCTCCAGAACTCCCTCCATGATAGTATCCGAGGGAGCCGGTGATGATGATCTCAAAGCGCACTTTTTGATCGGGCAAGACGGTGTAAATCGTTGCCCCATCGGCGTTGGTCAACAGCTTGGCATTACGGAGGATCTTCTCCAGAAGCACCGGAACGTTTCGCTCGGCAGAGAGGGCAATCCCAATCTCATTAAGACGAGTGACTTTTTCAAGAAGGGTGGTCATTACCTCTTCTTATACCAATTCATGAATTTATTTTCTGGAATTGGTTTTGTAATATTTTTTCTTTATTTTGCGGAGCAATGGTTCCAGTTCTTTGCGTCTCTTGCCTTTGATTCTGTCGACATAGAGAGTACCATTGAGATGGTCGATCTCGTGCATGAAGCAGCGAGCTTCATAGCCATAACACTCTTTTGCGAAACGATTTCCCTCGAGATCAGTAGCCTCAAGGGTGATGGTGAGCGGGCGAGTGAGCGGGCCAGAGAGCTCCGGAATGGAAAGGCAGGCCTCTGTTCTTTCAATCGAGGCGCCACTTGGTTTGGTGATAACGGGATTGATATAGACTTCAGGCTCTTGGGAATGAACTTCTCCTTCTTCATCCTCATAGTCCATGCTGCTCACGAAGAGGCGCACTAAACGACCTACTTGATTGGCGGCCAGTCCTATTCCTTTATTAGCCTCCATCGTTTCAATCATATCGGTAGCAAGCTGCCTGATCTCATCAGTGATCTCCTCGATAGGCTGAGCAATTTTGCGCAAGACTGGATCGCCATAGTATCGGAGCGGAAGCTTCATTGCTCGATAATTTCTGTGGTGACGCCAGTTTTGGTTTTAGACCGCCCGAGGGAGCCTGTCCAGAGTGAGAGAATAATGCACCCAGCCAGGAAGATCACAGCGAGCCATCCGGTGATCTTTTTCAGCACCTCTGGTGTTGAGGTGCCGAAGAGGGACTCTCCAGAATCCCCGCCAAAAGAGGCTCCGAGACCGCTGGATTTGCTCTCTTGAATCAAGATCACAAAGCAGAGTACGGCTGCAACGGTAAGAAAAAGAAAAAGAAAAAGGTAATAAATGAAGGTCATGAAGCTACACCTTGAAACTGTTGATTATTTGACTAAAATTCTCCGGCGAGAGCGAGGCGCCTCCAACAAGCAGGCCGTCGATGTCGGGTTCTGCGAGAAGAGCTCCCGCATTATCAGGTTTAACCGATCCTCCATACAAGATGGGTATGACGGCTGCGTCCTCTTGGCTCCACTTCTCAGCTATCACCTTGCGACAGAAGAGATGGGCTTTCTCGGCATCATCGGCATTTGCTACTTTCCCTGTGCCGATCGCCCAGACAGGCTCATATGCTATGACCACTTTCTCAAGATCTTTCGCAGAGATCTCTTTCAAACTCTCTAAGAGCTGACTCTTGAGCGTCTCTTCAACCTTGCCGCTCTCTCGTTGCTCAAGCGTTTCGCCAATACAGAGGATGGGCTGCAGATCTTCAGCTATTGCCTTCTTGACCTTCCTGTTGATAAAGCTATTGCTCTCATGGAAGATATGGCGCCGTTCTGAGTGGCCCAAAATCACAAACTCTGCGCCAGCATCTTTGAGCATTTTGGCGGCAATCTCGCCAGTGAATGCCCCTTCTGAGGCGTCGTGCATGTTCTGAGCGCCAATGACAATGGGAGCGTCGAGCTTCTTGACGAGTTCTGCTGTCGAGTGAATTGCGGTGAAAGGGACAGAGAGATAGGCCGAGAGCGGGCTTTGCTTGATCAGTGGTGTCAGAGCCTCCACAAACTGGGCAGCCTCTTCGATGGTCTTATACATTTTCCAGTTACCTGTAATGATAACTGGACGATTTTGTTTGTTTCTGGCACTTTTTCTAGGCATAACACCAACACTGATACCACAAAAATGTCCATCACGTCAACTAATGCCTTATCGGTTTCCGAGCTGACCTTCGCAATCAAAAATCAGCTTGAATCCCAGTTCCCCAAACTGGTCATCCAGGGAGAGATCAGTAACTGCAAACACCACTCGGCTGGCCACCTCTATTTTGACCTCAAAGATGCGGCCGCCAAGATTCCGGCCGTCATGTTTCGGGGGAGTCAAGGTGGGCTGGCTCGCCTCCCAAAAGAGGGCGATCAGGTCACAGTCAAGGCCTCTCTTTCGGTCTATCCTCCCCATGGGAAGTACCAGCTCATCGTTCGTGAGATGGACTTTTTGGGGGTGGGTGAGCTTCTGCTCAAACTTGAGGCACTCAAAAAAAAATTACATGGACTCGGCTGGTTCGATCAAGGCAAGAAGCAGCCTTTGCCAAAGTTCCCGCGACGTATTGGCGTCGTCACCAGCCCAACGGGAGCGGTGATCCGTGATATTCTCCATGTGCTTCGGCGGCGCTATGCCGGCTTTCAGCTGATTCTAAATCCTGTCAGGGTCCAAGGAAGAGAGGCGCCTGGCGAGATAGCCGCTGCAATCGATGCGTTCAATCAGCACGACCTTGCTGATGTGCTCATCGTGGGCCGCGGCGGAGGAAGCCTTGAAGATCTCTGGGCTTTTAATGAAGAGATCGTCGCCTCAGCCATCTTTCGCAGCCATATTCCCATTATTTCGGCCGTCGGCCATGAGGGCGATGTGACCATTGCCGACTTTGTCGCCGATATCCGTGCGCCTACCCCGTCCGCTGCGGCAGAGATCGTCAGCGCAGAAAAGGCACAGCATCTGCTAACCCTGAAAAAAAGTGGCGAAGCGATGCGAACAGCGCTCATTCATCTTTTGAATCGCTATCGAGAAAAATTGATGGGTTATGCCCGCCATCCGCTCTTCACCTCGCCCTACACCCTTCTCGGCAATGCGATGCAGAGAGTCGATGAGCTCAAGGGAAAACTCGACCATCTGATCACCAAACAGCTTGGTGAACGGCGACTCCAGCTAGAAGGCAAAGCCCAAGCCCTTGTTGCTCTCGATCCAAAAAGAGTTTTAAAGCGAGGATACGCCATTCTCTTTTCGAGAAAGTCTGAGTCAGTTATAGTCTCTCATCAACAGCTCTCTCCAAAGGACGAAGTGAAGGCACTACTCTCCGATGGGGAGGCCTACCTGACGGTGAATGAAAAATGACAGAAGAGATCAACTTTGAAAAATCCTTTGCTCGCCTCGAAGAAATTCTAGCACTAATCAACTCCGGAAAGGCGCCCCTAGATGACTCCCTAAAACTGTACGAAGAGGCGGATAAGCTTATCGTAGCCTGCACCGCACGTCTTACCGAGGCTGAGGAGCGAGTTGAGATGCTGATCAAAAACCGCAACGGCGAAATGGCTCTGAATGAGGAGAATGCTCCTATGACCGAGAATTTCACCCCTCAGGACTAATGCATGAATTATCCTCTACTCTCAAAAATCCACAAGCCGGCCGATCTACAACAGCTCTCGCTCTCCGAGCTCAAGACCCTTGCCTCAGAAGTGCGGAATCGCATTATCGACGTTGTCGCTGTCAATGGAGGTCATCTCGCCTCCAACCTCGGCAGCGTTGAGCTCACACTTGCCCTACATCTCGTCTTTGACTCTCCAAAAGATAAGTTTATCTTTGACGTCAGCCACCAGACCTATACTCACAAGCTTATCACCGGCCGAAACGATGAGCGGTTTGATCAGATCCGAAAGACCAAAGGATTGTGCGGCTTTACCCATCCCGACGAATCCCCTCATGACCATTTTTTTGCCGGACATGCAGGCGCCGCTCTCTCTTCAGCCCTCGGCGTGGCACATCAACGCGATCTTTGCGGTGGCGACGAACATCTCGTCCCTGTCATTGGGGATGCAACCCTCTCCTGTGGCCTCTCGATTGAAGCTCTCAACAACTTGAGCCGCTCGCTCAAACGTTTTGTTGTCATACTCAACGACAACAAGATGTCCATCTCACACAATGTGGGCGGAATGAGAACCCACCTCAGCCGTCTTCTCAACAACCCCACCACCAGTAAGTGGGTCCATGAGATCGAAAGTCTCGTCTCAAAGATCCCCTACTGTGGCAGCTCTCTGGCTGAGACCGGCTTGAAGTTCTCCGAGTCGATAAAAAATCTCGTGAGTCCAGCCCCTTTTTTCGAGCAGTTTGGCCTCTCCTATATCGGCCCCATCGATGGACACGACATCAAGAAACTCATCGCCATCTTCTCTGCGGTCAAAAATCTCTCCATGCCAGTGATCATCCATCTCAATACCCAAAAAGGTCATGGGCTGACCCAGGCAGAGAACGATCCCGTGACCTTTCATGGCGTTAAACCTTTTGACCCGGCCACCTGCGAATTCCTCCCGTCTCCCTCCTCCAAACCCACATTCCCCAAACTCTTTGGGCAGCAGATTGTGAAGATGGGAGAGAGTGATCCCACCCTTGTTGTGATTACTCCCGCCATGTCACGCGGCTCTTGCCTCGATTCCTTTATGGAAAAGTTTCCCGACCGCTCCTTTGATGTAGGCATTGCCGAAGGCCACGCCATCACCTTTGCCGGAGGGATCGCAAAAAACAGAAAACTCAAGGTAATCTGCTCTATCTACTCCACCTTCCTCCAGCGTGGGCTCGACAATCTCTTTCACGATGTCTGCCTCCAACGCACTCCTGTTATTTTTGCGATCGACCGCGCTGGCTTCTCAGCCGCAGATGGACCGACTCATCACGGTATCTACGAGATGAGCTTTTTGAAAACCATGCCCAATATGGTGATCTGCCAGCCGAGAGATGGACACCTCTTAAGAGAACTCCTCGAGTCAGCCTTTTCCTGGGACCTTCCGACAGCCATCCGCTATCCCAATATGAAGACCGAAGATGATGACCTCCCGCTCCAGCCTCGTCCCCTCGGAAAAGCAGAGCTGCTAGCCGATGGCGAGGATCTCCTCATCATCGCTCTGGGTCATATGTGCGAAACAGCCACCGACATTCGTGAGCAGCTTCTTAAAAAGGGAATCTCTGCAGCTATCTTAGATCCGATCTTTGTCAAACCTCTCGACGCCGATCTGTTGGGTCAGCTCTTTTGCAAACACACTCATATCGTCACCATCGAAGAGCACTCACTCAAAGGCGGACTAGGGTCAGAGATCAATGATTTTGCTGTTTCTCACGATTTCGGCCATCTACAGATCTTAAATTTTGGCATCCCCGAGATCTATGTAGAACAGGGTAGCTACTCCGATCTCATCAACGAAGTTGGACTCAACTCAGACGCTATCCTGAAACGTATTGTTACCCATTTTAGCTTAGAGAAGAAAAAAGATGATCATAGCCCTATTCACCAACACCCAGAAAAGACAGTCCTATGAGATTGCCTGCTCCGTTCGGGATTTTCTCCACGAGAAGAAGGTTCATGTTCTGGCTCACGACAAAGAGCTCGATCTTCCCTCCCTATCGAGTGTCGCTCCCAGCGAGATTGACTTTATCATCACACTCGGAGGAGATGGAACTATCTTACGCTTTACCCACCACTTTCCGGAGATAGAGGCTCCCATCCTAGGGATTAATCTCGGTCGCTTTGGGTTTATGGCCGACATTCTTCTCGAAGAACTCTATCCCAGCCTAGAAGCCTTTTTAGCCGGAGAATATAGAATTGAAAAGCGGCCTATGCTCGAGGCCACAACAGCAGAAGGAGAGCGCTGCTTTGCAGTAAATGAGATGGCTATCCACCGCTCTCCCAATCCCACCCTCGTTGATCTCTCAATACATGTGGACGGCATCTACCTTAACACCTTTTCAGCTGACGGAGTGATTATTTCCACTCCAAGCGGCTCCACCGCCTACTCACTCTCCGCCGGTGGCCCGATTCTTACGCCGGAGCTCGAGGCCTTTCTCCTCACCCCCATCTGTCCCCATACCATTTCCAACAGACCAATCGTCTTTATGCCAAAAAATACCATCGAGGTTAAATACCTATGCGCCGATGATCCTGTAGAGATCAGTTTTGATGGCATCTCTCGCTTTACCATGAAAACCAACGACACTTTCACTATTTCCAAATCCAAGCGAACCTTTCAGCTCGTCAACCTCGCCAAAACTGACTTTTTCTCAATTCTTAGGAAAAAACTTGGATGGTCAGGACAGGTGCGAAGCATCGATTAGAGCCCTACGATGGACTAAAGCGTCCCACTGACGAGTAAGCCGGTCGACTAATTTACTATTTAAGTACTTCTAAAATATTACTTTAGAAAATTATAGAGTGAGATAAAGTCTTCGAGAGAGAGTTCTTCGGGACGTTTGTCTGAATCGCACGCTGGATAGAGCTCTTTCAGAGAACTTCGCAGCATCTTTCTTCTCTGCTTAAAAGCAGTGCGTACCAGTATAAAAAAGTGTGCCGGAGAGTCTACCTCTGGAGGCGGCCTCAGAGTCAACTTCACGACCGCTGAGTCAACGCGCGGTACGGGGTAAAACGAACGTCGGCTGATGGAAAAGGCGTAGGTCGGGTTCGTATAAAAGCGGACAAAGAGACTCAAGGAGCTGTAGTGCGGGCTTCCAGGAGTTGCAACGATCCTTCTTGCGACCTCCTCTTGGACAATGAAGGTCGCCGTGGTGAATAGATCCGAACGCGGAATAAGAAGAGCGAGGATGGGAGTGGTTATATTGAAGGGTAAATTGGCAACGATTTTTGCATTGGCGGCTCTCTCAAGTGGAAAATCACGAATATCTCCTTCAAAGATCTCTAACTTCTCGAGCCTGACGAGCAGCCTAGCATAAGCAGGATCTTTCTCGACTGCAATAACACTAGCTTCCTTTTCCAGCAGAACCTCTGTGAATGCCCCAGGCCCAGGCCCTATCTCTAGCACCCTATCTCCAGGTGAAACAGCAGCTTCCTCAACCACCTTTCTGACAATATTGCCATCTATGATAAAGGTCTGGGAGAGACGTTTCTTTGGAAAAAGATGGTTCTCTTTTAGCAGCGTTCGAAGCTGAGAGGGACGGTAGGTCATGGACTTCGCCTTACGCTAAAAAAGCCGCTGAAAGGCTGAGCGAAGCGAGTGAGATACAAGTATTGCGACGAAACCCAACTCTTCATGAGTTGGGTAATACTAATGGAAGAACATAAAGTTACAAAATCGGGTCGGATAGCGTGACAGATTTGGGTTATCGTTTCGAAGCTCATATTTTTAAATACGAACAAGAAAGGATAACTCGAAGATGGTGCGTTAGGCGGCTCGAGTTTGTAACTTTATTTTCTGCAATTAGTATAAGGAGAAATGCGCAGTAGATGACCTGCTGGAGCCCGACTATCAAGGTGTTTTTTGCGTAAGGTGAAGTCATTGGATGGAGAAAGGAACAAAATCTTCTGGGACCATCTCGCTGATATACTCGTCTGTCATCCCGTGCTGTGAGCGAAGCTTACCCATATACTCCACATTGAGGCGAGCATAGGCCTCTTGAGTGAGCTCCATATGAAGCTGTTCCTCCGTCTCATTGAAAGGAGTAGGTTCGGTTTTTTTGTGCTCTTTCAGAAAGAATAAGCGGCTGAGCTTCTCCTGGTTCTGAACGATCACATTGGCCCCCGGGGCAATGCCTTCTCCTGTGGCAACCGTCTGCAAAATAGCTTTGTAAGCAAGAGAGAGCTCGGAATCTTTGCGCTTAAACTCATCCGAAAGAGAGATCTTAATCCCCTCTTCCTCTTCCAAGCGAAAAGGAAGATTTTCAAAGGCCACTTGCTCATCAGTGATCAAACGCATAGCCTTTTCTGCTACCCTCTCCCTAGCCCCTTTATCTTCTCCACGGATGGAGAAGATCTTGTAGATCCAAAGATCTTCGGAGGGGTTGGTTTTAAGACGTTCTTCGTAAAGTTCGCGTACACCTTTTGGCTGCACCTCAGTCATCGCACGAGCCCGAACCATGCCACCGACCATCTGTTGTACCGTGAGTTCGGTTTTGAGAAGTTCGAACGCTTCTGCGTGGGTCATCCCCAGTTTGTCCACATTGAGCACCACATCAGGTCCAAAAAGATTCTCAAGCTCCTCCCGGACATCCCCTTCCGTCACCTCGACCTTCTTCTCTTCAGCATCAGCAAGGATAAGCTGATCATCGATCACTGAGGTCAACATATGTTTCCAGTTGGCAAGGTAGAATTGATAGCGCATATATGGCGAAGAAGCGTGCTCAGGAAAGCGTCTATAAAACAGAAGATCCATCTTCTTCATGACATCCAAAACAGAGATCGGCTTGCCATTCACTCTAATCAGCACCCGATTATTGACGAAGAGGTTGGAAGGCGCCATGGAGAGATCAAAATCATTGATATTTTGAGCAGATAGGATCACCCCATTCGTCAAGAGGGAGAAACAGAGAATTTTGAAAATTTGATTTTTAAAGCGCATCACAGATCAATTGTAAATAATGAGTGGAGTTTAACAAATTAGCCCTTACTTCTCAATAGCAAAACCTGCGAGAGAGATGAACATCTTTCAACACAATTCTTTACAAACGTCAGGCGTTACTATAGGATGAACGATCCATACGTTTGATAATCAACAGAGTACTATTATGAGCACGTCATGCGCTACAGAAATTCCTATTCAACGTATTGCTACTTTCTATGGCCGCTACTTAAGTCCCGCTGAAGTCTATAAAGTAAAAACCGTAATAAAAGCTGTATTTGAAAACATCGATTCGCTCAATCCACTCGCATATGAGTATGCTGAGGACGAACTCTTTATGCTTAAGCAATTATGTATAAAGAATCCACAATTGACTCCTACATATAAAGAGTGCCAGTCTTTTTTTGAACGCATGGGAAAAACGCGTGAGGTCGATTTGCAAAAAAGGTTGCGCGAGCTAGAACACATGAACCCGAAGTGATCCCTGAGAGGGCTTTAAAGTTTTTCGATAAACTTCCACATCTGGGAGATGTCGTTGGTTGGTCTCAGGCAGCGATCTCGAAAGCAGACACAGAGAGTAGTTTTTCCATCGATAGGGATAAGATCACGACTGAAAGGGACCAGATCGCGAAGCTCCTCATCCATCTCTCGGCGCCAGATAACCGCTTTGTGAGGAATAAAATGCCCCGCTAGCATATTGGCAATTTCCTGGCGGTATTGCTCTTCGTCATTGAGAGAAACCACAATCGTGGGGGCATCGAGATCTAGATAGCGCTGCAACGCCATCAAATGATAACAAGCGCCTGGAGGGTACATATCGATATGTTCTTTGGAGGCCCGCAGGATATCCTCAGCGCCCTGAAGATACTCATTGATCCCTGTGATTTGATAGAGACGGATCAGATTCTCCGCATGAACTGCATTGCCTGAGGGTTCGGCCCCGTCATAAAATTCACACCGTCTGAGAATGAGTGTGGGATCTTTGCCATTGGTCAGATAATAGGCACCTCTTTCGGCCTTGAAGTCACTCTCTAAGACACGGGTAAGTTGCACGGCAAACTCAAGCCATTCACACCCTCTGTCAGCTTCAAAGAGCGAAATCAGGCCATGAATCATGAAGGCATAGTCATCAAGGCAGCCATCAAAACGGGCCTCACCCTCACGCCAACGGCGGGAAAGAGTTCCATCCTTCCAGAGATGATCCCTAATAAATCGGGCGCTATTTTCCGCCGCGTCAAGATAGGCTTCTTTGTTAAAAGCTCTTCCGGCTTCAGCCAAAGTGTAGATCGTCAGCCCATTCCACGAGGCGATAATCTTATCATCTTTGTTCGGTTTGGGTCGCTTCTCACGAAGTTCAAAAAGCTGGGCTCGAAGTTCTTTGAGTTTGTTGGTCAGAATAACTGGGTCAAGATGGTGCTCGGCAGCAAATTCATTCAAATTGTAGGGCATATGAATGATATTGTTCCCCTCAAAGTTTCCTCCAGGGGTCAATCCGTAAAACGAGCAGAAGAGCGAGGCATCAGGACCAAGAGCGATGTGAGCCTCTTCCCAGGACCAGGTGTAGAAGCGACCCTCATGCCCTTCGGTATCGGCATCTTCTGCTGAAAGAAAGCCCCCCTTTTCTGAGGTCAAATCTCGCAGGATATAACCTAATACCTCCTCGCAAACTTCACGGTAGAAGTTATGGCGAGTAAACTGCCAGGTCTCGAGATAGGCACGGGCAAGAATGGCATTATCGTAGAGCATCTTCTCGAAATGCGGAACCAACCATCTTTCATCGACTGTGTAGCGAGAGAAACCGCCTCCTAAGTGATCGTAAATCCCTCCTCGAAACATCATCTCCAGGGTTCTTTCGACATAGAATAGAGCACGACTATCGCCGCTTTTCTTGACATTTCTTAAAAGAAAGCAAGCCTGAAATCCGATGGGAAACTTGGGCGCACCGCGCATTCCACCATAGATGGGATCAGCCGTTTTATAGAGCAGTTCGGTCGCCTCTTCGAACACCTGTTTGGTCGGAAGTTCTGTCCCTGCGGACTGAATGTGGCTAGCAAATATATCGACAATTTTTCCGGCCTGTTCAACGACATTTTCTCGTTCCTCAACGTCGTTCCAGATCTGACGAATCCGAACCACTAGCTGCTTCATCCCCAGAAATCCTCGAGTGGCATCAGATGGAAGATAGGTTGCAGCAAAAAACGGCGTAAGATCAGGGGTCAAGATGACATTGAGAGGCCATCCGGCTCCCCCAGACATCATCGCCTGAGCAAACTCCATATAGAGACTATCGATATCAGGCTGTTCTTCTCTGTCCACCTTCACATTGATGAAGGTATCGTTCATCAGCTCAGCTACCTCTAAGCTCTCGAACGATTCCTGCTCCATAACATGGCACCAGTGGCAGGTAGCGTAGCCAATGGAGAGAAAGATCGGTTTGTCTGTATCGCGCGCCGCCTTGAAGGCCTCATCTCCCCAGGGATACCAATCGACAGGATTGTGAGCATGTTGCAAAAGATAAGGAGACTTTTCATTGACCAGACGGTTAGTATAGAGCGGAGTGGACATACTTCCGACTGTATACCATCAAGAATATTCTTTAAACTTCTATTCTTTTACTATGGTTAAGCCTTATTTGCAAAAGGATAGGACAAATCAATCCTAGAATAACAAAAAACAATGAGGAGAAATAAACTGCTTCTTTCCAAGGCCAAAGCGATCGAAGGCCTCCGATCATGAAACCAATGAGAAAGCTGAGCAAGACGGTGGGATAGCTTTGGAACAATCGTTTAATCAGCGCAGAAAAGATCAGGAGACCTACGCTCCCTCCCAAACAGAGAGGAAGGAGTTGAGAAAAATTTTGCACGGGATGGTTTAAAGCTTGCAATGCGATTGGATAGACCCCAAGAAGATTGAGAAGATAACTTCCGGAGATCCCAGGAAGAAGCATCGCGACGATAGTAAGATTGCCGCATAAAAAGAGTCCCAGAAAGCCATACTCTTCATGGCTTCTCAATGATGAAGTTGAGACTAACAGCAGGGCTAGGCCACATCCAAAGGCCAACATCGCCCAATGAGAAAAC
Organism: Chlamydiota bacterium; assembly: GCA_011064935.1. GTDB lineage: Bacteria > Chlamydiota > Chlamydiia > Chlamydiales > JAAKFR01 > JAAKFT01. The sequence goes on from JAAKFT010000007.1 coordinate 13,049, forward strand.
TGTCTGGGGCGGACTTTTTTTAGACAGAAGAAGGTCGCACTTATCACGACACCGAAGAAGAAGGCAAAAAGGGCGCAGCGGGAGAGAGGGGAGGATAGGAGAAAAGTAAAAAGACGGGCGAGAGCCACAACTGAGAGAACAATGCCGCTTCCCAGAGGGATGAGGAAACGCAGGTTGATCTTTTGAAGACTCTCTATGAGATCCTGATAGATGCCTGTTACGAAAGCGATAGTCCCGCCTGAAACGCCTGGTATGAGATCAGCAATACCCATCACTGTGCCAATCAAAAAAAGGCGCAGAGAGCTCATATCAGTCCGAAATAGCGGGCTAAAAACCAGGCTGAAAGGATGGCAACCACCGAAACTCCAACCCAGAAAAAATTGGAGAGCCACTTCACCTCACCACCTGGAGAGCCTCTCACTTCGATCGAACTCAGCCCGAAGGAAAACTCCGAATTATCTTCCGTGGCCTCGCTTAAGACCTTCAGCACAGAAGGATGGTCTTTGATGAGAGTTTCACCATCGAGTTCTAAAAAGACCGCATATTTTTTGATAAATCCTTGGGCATAGATCGGAGAGATTAACTTAGCCAGATGGCCCTCTTCGATCGCCTCGAGGAAATTACTTCGGATCGAAGTAGCATTTTCGATCTCTTTGATCGAAAGACTTCTCTCTTGTCGACGTTTTTTAAAAATCTCTCCTAGATGGACCAATTCGTTGTGCATATTTACATCCTAAAATAAATGATGGCAGATACGATCATGTTTTGTGATCATTCAGAGGGTTTACCCGCTTGCTTGTGCCGTCATAGCGATCATCTCTCACACCTCTCTCGTCACCCATAGCGCTTTGGCTATGGCCTCCTCGAGATTTGAGAGATCTGGCACACTCTGACGCCCCCCTCAATCGGGATACCCTCGAACAATCACATTATTTTCCCTTGCCTCGTTTAGCTCAAGCCTATTTTTCTTCAACCCGCACAGTGGTCCCTTGTTCTTTCAAGCTGAGCTAGGTGATCTCTCTTTCGGAAAAAAAGAGAGAAATTACCCCCTGAAGACCAATGTTGCACCAATATTATAAATAATATAACATTGGTGCATGAGGAAACAAAATCTTCTATATGAAGTAGCAGACAGACAACAAGGTTTTTTTACTGCCAAGCAGGCAGAAGGGTGTGGTTACTCCCGCTCGAACTTCCATCTTAGATTGGGTTCCGGAGAATGGACCCAAGAGGGAAGGGGTATTTATCGTTTAGGGCGTTACCCTGTTACCGAGCGCCCCGAACTGGTATTCTGGAGCCTATGGAGTCGTAATCGCAAGGACATTCCTCAGGGGGTGTGGTCCCATGAAACAGCTCTTGATATTCATGACTTATCTGATGTAATGCCGGCAAAAATGCATCTGACCGTTCCTCCGAGCTTTCGGCGGCGCATTGAAACACCCCAAGTTCTTTGTTTACACTACTCAACTCTTTCGAAAACAGATTTTGAAGATAGACAAGGGTTTAGAGTTACGGCACCTTTGAGAACTCTTATGGACGTTGTTACCGTGGGAACAGTAGCTGACAATTTCATTTCTCAAGCAATACGTCAAGCGATGCAACGTGGCCTTATCATACTAGAAGAAATAGAAGCTCTTGATACAGTTCATCATGATACTTACCTGAAAATTATGAGATTATTCAATGTTAACGACTTTTAAAACACCTACTGATTTTCGCAAAAGCTTAGAAGCTCGTTTGAAAAATATTGCGATCAAAGATGCACAAGATTTGCAACGACTCCGCCGAAAAGTAGCTTTTGAACGTCTCTTAGCAAGAATTTTTCATCGTGACAACAGCAGCTTTGTCCTCAAAGGGGGCTATGCAATGGAATTGCGTTTTACAACAGCTCGAGCAACGAAAGACATAGACTTAACTTGTTTACATCGTATTGACAATACCCATACAGTTATCGAACAGATAATTATGAGAGAATTACAGAAGCTCGTAAAAGTAGACTTAGACGATTACTTTTTTTTCGAAATAGGCAAATCCCAAATGGATTTGGATAATGCTCCCTATGGAGGAGCGCGTTATGCTGTTTCTTCTTTTGTAGATAAGCGCTTGTTTATTCGATTTCAGCTTGATGTGGGAGCCGACGTAGTGGTCGATGAGATTGATCAAGTGAGTGGCTCAAACTGGCTTAATTATTGTGGTATTGCTACTCCTATAATGCAAACGATCTCTATTGAGCAGCAGCTTGCAGAAAAATTACATGCCTATACTCTTCCACGATCGGAGAGAGTGAATACTCGTGTAAAAGACCTGATTGATATGTTACTGTTGGCTCAGTTGAGGCAAATCAATAAAACGACCTTCAATCGTACGCTCCGAAAGGTGTTCAAAGCGCGAGAGACACATATTATTCCTAAAAGACTTGAACAACCTCCTGAGGAATGGCTTCCCCTCTATCAAGCTCTAGCAAAAGAATGTGGTTTAACTCAGGAGATGTCACAAGCATACGACGAATTGAGCAGTTTTTTTCAGAGTTTTGTTAGCTAATAAGTCGTGTTTTTCAGATCGAAGACCAAGCCCTTATGAAAATAGATTTAAATCTAGGACAGTATGTTGTATACATTCCTGCATATGTCCTCCTGTTATGTGATACAGTTTGATCTGAAACTTGCTGAAAATCTACGTGACGGACTTGTGAGCCAAGGGTTTACGCTCGCACAACCCCAGTACACGGTCTTTCAAGCAAAAAAGAAGAATCTCTCCTGCACGCTCTATACATCAGGAAAACTGATGATCCAAGGCAAGGAGAAGGATGAATTTATCCAGTACTATCTCGAACCTGAGATTCTTGGGACATTCAGTTATGGATATGAGGATCTGGATATCGACCAGACTCCACGTATCGGCATTGACGAATCAGGAAAGGGAGATTTCTTTGGCCCGCTCTGTGTTGCTGGTGTCTTTGCCGAAGGAGAAGCTATACCCAACTTAGGAAAAATTGGTGTGAAAGACTCCAAACGGCTGAACGATAACTCGATTTGCAAAATCGCAGCGAAAATCCGCAAAGAATATGCCTACCATGTCATCCGCATCGGTCCTAAAAAATACAACGAGCTCTATGAAAAATTTGAGAATCTCAATCTTTTGCTGGGATGGGGACATGCGACAGTTATCGAAGAATTGGTCAATAAGACGGGATGCGAGCGGGTGATTATCGACAAATTTGCTGCTGAACATGTGGTTGAGACTGCTCTCAAAAGAAAGAAGATGAAGGTGATGCTCACCCAAAAGGTGCGCGCCGAACAAGATCTGGTTGTGGCAGCAGCATCGATACTCGCGCGAGCTGCCTTTGTAGAAGGAATGGAGAAGCTGGAAAAAAATTACGGACAGAAATTACCGAAGGGCGCCTCTAATGCAACTCTGCAGGCTGGAAAAAAGCTTGTCCAAAATTACGGACCCGATATTCTCATGGAGGTCGGTAAATACCATTTTAAAACCCGGGCGATGATTCTGGAGCTAGCGTTATGAAGACATTTCTTACCCTTGTTATCTTTTTAATTTTTCTTCTCTTTGGTGTAGGTGCTATCTATCTCGCCACCTTTGAGGCAAAACCGATTACTCACTTTCTAGGACAAGATATGGTGCGAGGAAGCGAAGTCATTGTTGACGACCTTCCCTATACTCTGGACTACGGGCAACAAGAGAATCTGATTCACCGACTCAACAGCGGCAAAAAGCAATCTAACCCCTCTCTAATAGCTTCCCCTCCCGAGAAGATCTCAAAAATCGTCTTTTATCAATTTGGAGATAATCCGGAGATTATCTTAAAACCTATGAATCAGGATTTCTCCCTCTTCTCTGTCTCCAATTGGGAGCCAACCGTCTATCTAGAAATTAAACAACCTAAACAACTTCAAAAACTCTTAGAATCAACATACGATCGCTAAAATGAAAAAAATTGCCCTTCTTCTCCTGCTCGTCATAACGCCTTTGTTAGCCCAAGATGACCCCTTTTATCCCTTCTCCGTTAGCGGTAGTTATCTTGGTGTTGGCGAAGCCAAGTTCCATACCTCGGATGTCGAAGGACAAAAATTGCGCTACACCCAAGTCGATGGGGCTTTCACCTTCACCTATCCTTTTAATCCAGTCTGCGGGTTACTTTTCGGCGCAGCCTACATAGGTAGCGATGTCGACTGGAAGGAGAACCCCGATTTCAATGAAACACGATTTAACTACATCAACTTCTCAGTCGGTGGTTTTACCAAGGCTTATGATCGCTGGCTCTGGACAGGAACAGCTGGCATCTTTATCGACACCGAAGAGTTCGATCTTCACGACTATGCAATCTATCAGGGAGTCTTGCAAGGAAAGTACGAGCTCAATGACTGGACCATCATCAACCTCGGCTTCATATTTGAGGCAGGCCTCAATCAGGAACATATCTGGCCAATTATCGGATTTGAACTCTTCCCCTGTGAGAACTGGAGGCTCAATGTGGTCTATCCGATGAATCTCAAATATGAATATTTCATCTGGCCTGAGCTATCCGTGGCCGCCTCGGTTCGAATCATTCGCAACCTTCATCGCGTCAAGGATACCGAGCCTCTACCGAAGGGCATCTTTGAGTATCAGACTTGGGGTGGAGAATTGGATCTTCTCTATAATCCGTTTGCAGGTTTCTTCATCAAAGGGTTTGCTGGATCGACCTTCCGCGGTGATCTCAAAGTCACAGATCGCAGCTACAACAATGCCGTCCACTACAAATTTGATGGATCTTTCTTTGGTGGTGGAACTGTCAGTTGGAACTTTTAGGGGCTATTCTTCTTCTATTTCAACGCGAGGGGGTTGAATAGCATCGATCTTTGCTTGAAGTTGATCTGGATGTTTTTCAAGAGCTCTAAGATGATTCACAACTGTGCCCTCTTTTGATCGAGACTTCCCATCAAGGTGGTGCTTAACACCCGAAACGACCAGAGCTCCACCTATTCCAAGCCCTGCGATACTGGAAAAGAGCCAAACTCCCATCATCGCGTTACCGGTTGTGACTCCTGTTGCGAGGGCTGAAACCACCATCGTAAACATCACCAAAGCCACAATGACCAACACCACTCCCAATAAGCCCCTCTCTTTACTTTTGTCAGAGCTTTTTTGCAAATCATCTAATAGATCTTTACCCACAGAGTTGATCACTTCGCCGTCACGATTATAAGATGCTGCCTTCAAACTCATCGAATTAACCTCAGGAAGCTTATTCGCATCCTTCAATTGGCTGGTGAGTAGCTTTAATTCCTTCTGGGCCTTGGCATCTATCTGATCATCACTTGCTTTCATTTCCTCGCGAGTGTGGAAGACTTTTTTGGCCATTCGGACTGTTAAGATCGCGCCCAAACCAGCTACGACCGTTCCGATGATCAATACCTTGACTGAATTATAGAGGGAAAAAGTGCCCAGCCCACCATAGGCCAAAGCGTAGGTAGCAAAGAAAACAGCACTCACAGCTGCCACGGTCAGCACAATTGAGAGCACGACTCCTGTCACTCTTATTTTGTAATTGAAGGCCACTTGGCGACGAACTTCCTGCTTATAACTATCGCGTGAATAAAATAGTGATGATGCTGCTGATGATTCCATAGTGATTAATCCTGAAAATTAAACATAAGATTGAAATCTACCAAAGCTTGAAAATTAAGAAAAGATAAAAGAAAGGCAGAGCATAATGCTCTGCCTTTCATAAGAAAAAATCGGATAACTGGATTTACTTTTTCGCAAGTGAGCAAGTGGCCAAAATGCGGAAAAAATAAAACATCCAAACTCCAGAGAGTCCAATGATGGCGTAAATGATACGGCTAGTAGCTGAGCTAGGCCCATCAAAAATACTGGAAATCACATCAATTTGGAAAAATCCCCACATACCCCAGTTAAGTGCACCTATGATAACTGAAATCAAAGCGAGCCAATGGATGACTTTCATTTGTCTCCTCCTATATATGATAAGGCTAAATAAACAACCTTTCCCTAATCGCTACCACTTCAGGCTTTTATTCGCAAATAATTTTTTGAATTGCCCTTTCAATATCAGGGTATTGGAAATGATATCCACTTTCTAAAAGCCGCTCCGGCTGAACGTCAGTGCTGGCAAGAAAATTTGAAGCACCTGGGCCAAAAATGAGGCCGAGAAGCCACTTTGGAAGGCGAAAAAAAGTGGGGCGATGGAGCACTTTTCCAAGTGTTTTAGTCAGATCTCGATTGGTCACCGTGTGGGGCGCCACAAAATTGATGGGGCCTGAGAGTGTTTCGGTTTTGATGATATGGTCGATCGCGCCAACAAGATCCTCGATTGCGATCCAACTCATGATCTGCTTGCCGCTTCCAAAGACACCGCCAAGACCCAAACGAAATGGAGGGATCATCTTTTGGATAGCCCCACCACCCTTTCCCAAAACAACTCCGAAACGGGCGGCTACCACCCGACAACCCGTCAGCTTGGTGGGGATTTTCTCCCAATCACGGCAGAGCTCGGCAGTAAACCCCGAGCCTTGTGAACTTTTCTCCGTCAACTTCTCCTCTCCCCGGTCTCCATAATAACCCACGCCAGAGGCTCCGATATAGAGTTTCGGAGGGTCTTTGAGCTGGAGTAAACTCTCCGTGAGAAAGGCCGTCGTAAGAAGACGGCTCTCGCGAATAGAGGCCATCTTTCGCTCGGTCCAGCGGCCCAAAATAGTCTCCCCCGCAAGGTTGATCACCACATCGCTCCCCTCGAGCAGGGAAAGATCTATTTTCTTGGTGATCGGGTCCCAATTTTTCCGACGTGAGAGCGGAACTACCTCCTCTCCCCTCTCATGAAAATAAGAGGTGAGAGCCGAGCCGATAAACCCGCTAGCTCCTGCAATGACAATCTTCATAATTACGAATGCTAGTACTTGAGATTTTAAGAGGCAAAAGGTATTATTTTGGATCATGTCTGAACTCAACGAAGAAAATCTACGGCTTCTATGCCGCCTTTGCATGATCAAGGTCGATGAGAAAGAGATTGCTGAGCTCAAAAAAGATCTCACGAAAATCTTAGACTATGTCGAGCAGCTCCAAGAGGTCGATGTGAGTGAGCTGGCTCCATATAGCCATATGGAAGAGCAAGGGATCGGTTCTCTTAGAGACGATGTGGTTGGAAAGCCTCTGGATCATCAGACCTTTATTGCCAACGCTCCCGATCATATTGGCGGCATGATTCGCGTTCCACCGGTGATTAGTAAAGATGTATAAACTATCAGCCCATGAACTCCACACTCAATTTCTCGAAGGCACCCTGACATGTGAAGAGATCACTACCTATTTTCTGAATCGTATCGAAACCCATGATCCAAAGGTGGGAGCCTTTTTGTCGGTCTTTAACGAACGGGCCTTAAAAAAAGCCAAAGAGGTCGATCAAAAGAGAGCGGCAAATAAGCCTCTCGGTAAGTTGGCCGGTGTCCCTGTGGCTCTCAAAGACAATATCCATGTCAATGGCGAAATCTCGACTTGCGGTTCAAAATTTTTGACCAACTATCGCGCCGTCTTTCACTCGACTGTAGCCCGCCAACTAGAAGAGGCGGACGCGATTATCCTTGGCAAGACCAATCTCGACGAGTTTGCGATGGGCTCTTCGACAGAACACTCTGCATTCAAGAAAACCTTCAACCCCTGGCACCTCGACTGTGTTCCTGGGGGCTCATCAGGCGGATCGACAGCAGCAGTCGCCGCTCGTCTCTGTCCCCTAGCGTTTGGCTCTGACACCGGAGGCTCAGTCCGCCAACCTGCCGCATTTTGCGGTGTTGTGGGCTACAAGCCGACTTATGGACGGGTCTCACGTTATGGACTGGTCGCCTTTGGCTCTTCACTCGATCAGATCGGACCGATTGCCACCACCACCAAAGATATCGGACTAGCGATGGAGGTCATTGGACAGCACGACAACAAAGATGCCACTAGTATCTCTGCACATGCCGATGACTTTTTGACTCAACTTGGAACAGATATTGCCGGCAAGAAGATCGGCGTCCCCTGGCACTTTCTCGAAAACCTCAAGAGCGAAGCGAGAGAACTCTTTCTGGCAGCCATCGATGTGATGAAAGGGCTAGGCTGTGAAATCGTCGAGATCGATCTCTCTATCCTAAAATACTCCGTGGCGACCTATTACATCGTTGCCACCGCTGAGGCCTCGACTAACCTCGCCCGTTTCGACGGAGTCCGTTATGGCAAACGCTCTTCGAGAGCCGAAACACTCGACCAGCTCTACGAATATTCAAAACAGGAAGGGTTTGGAGCAGAAGTGAAAAAACGGATTTTGCTCGGCACCTATGTTCTCTCCTCCGGCTACCAAGATGCCTACTACAAACAAGCCACCAAAGTGCGCGTCAAGATGGTCGATGAGTTTAACAAAGCCTTTGAGCAATGTGATGTGATTGCCACTCCCACGACTCCTGTAGCCGCCTTTCCGTTGGGGGCTATTCAGGATCCTCTGGAGATGTACCTACAAGATGTCTATACCATCGGCGCCAATTTGGCTCGTCTGCCAGCTATCAGTGTCCCTTGCGGTTTTAACCAAGAGAAAAAGCCCTTTGGTTTCCAGATTACCGGCGCCAAAAGAGAGGATGTGCTGGTCTGCCGTATGGCCTATGCCTACGAAAAGGCCGCTCCCTATGT
>JAAKFT010000070.1 GCA_011064935.1 Chlamydiota bacterium
TGATGTCAGCAGACGGAACAGCCTCAGGGAACAGAGCAAAAACCCTGATCTTAGGCTAAGGTAGCCGTGTTGTTGGAATATCGCTTCGTGCATATTGTTTCTCTTCTGAGCTACAAGCTCCTTCCTTTAGGGAGGAGTGGTTGACGCATCAAAACCTGGGTGGAAAATTCTCCGATCAATGCTATCATAAGTCATTCTATGAAAAAGCGGTAATTATTCAGAGGACCCAGAAAGATGGAAGAGAACAGGGTTATCGTTCAGAAAGATAGGGATAATTGTGCCTGCAACAGGGTTCCGAATAAAAGTAGAAAATCCTTTTGGGGATTAAGTTGCAAATTGCACTTTAAATGGTTACTCCCTCTTTTGGCGATGGGGATCTTCACTCCCTTCTCTCCGATGATCGATAACAGGGTAGCCGCTTTTTTCTACACTCCTGCGCAGATGGGCCAAGGCCACTTTTTTGACTGCTGCTTTACCCATTTTCTCTATCTCTACGGCGAACAGATTGGTCGGGCAACGGGCGTTATGGCATTGATGATCTATCTTCTCTCATGGCCGGTTTCAAAACTGATTAAATGGCGGCGGGCTGTGCTGGTTTGTGGGCTGACGCTCGCTCTAGGTACCGGCCTGCTCACCAATCTTGTGCTAAAGGAGTATTGGGGACGCCCTCGTCCCAAACAGGTGGTGGAATATGGAGGCAAACACACCTTCCGTCCCTTCTATCATCCTGATTTTCACACGCGGCATGATCCGCAAAAATCCTTCCCAAGCGGCCATGTATCGATGGGTTTTTACTATCTCTCACTCTGTTTGGCAGGACGTCGCTACGGAAGTCGGTTGCTCTTTTTGCTGGGGCTTTTCCTCACGACACTTTTTGGTGGCGGGTTGATGTTTGCCCGCGTAGCGCAGGGGGGGCACTTTCTATCGGATGTTCTGATGGCTGCATTGATTATGTGGTGGACAGCGCTATTTTGCGACTGGCTAGTCTTTACAAGGGGGGCATTTGGGGTGCTAGGTGGTCCAGATCCAATACCCCTTGGCACTTCTCCAGAACCTGATCAGCGTCAAACGGTTTGACGATAAAATCTTCGCTCCGCTCTTGCAGACAGTCTTTAGAACAGATCAGGACGATATAGGCACCCGTTTTGACCCAAACCTCTTCGTCTTTACCGACAAGGGCGATGTCGAGAAAGACCAGCTGGGGGTGTTCCTTTGTGAGGATCTCTATAGCCTCGCCGCGGCTGCTCACAAAAAAGAGCTCTCCACCATCTCGGACAATCCCCTGAAGAATCTGCTCAAGCTCTCTTCGATCTTTTTCGTGGGAGTCGACAATTAATATCTTGTTGCGCATATCTTGCATTGATACGTCATCAATTATAATTTGTCCAATTGTGATGGGTTCATGATAGGTTTAACCAAAAGGCAGCAGGAAATCGTCGAATTTATCGAAGATTTCGTTGCCACCCACCGCTTCTCTCCCAGCTTCCGGGAGATTGGTGACCACTTTGGCTTTTCATCACTCGGATCGGTCTACAATCACATCCGAAGTCTCAAAAAGAAAGGGGCGCTGGTCTCGGAAAAGAGAACTCCCCGCTCTCTTTTACCTGAGAGATATCAAGAACAGAGTCGAGCCGCTCCTTTGATCGGCACAATCTCAGGTAGCAGGCCGATTGAGACACTTGAAAAAGTGGAAATGATTCCCCTGCCTCCTGAGTTTATTTCTGAAGATGGTGAGAGCTATTTGCTCAAAGTCGGTGGAGACGAACTTATCGAAGAAGGCATGCTCGATGGCGATCTTCTCATCGTGAGACCCCATGTCGACTTCGAGCCTGGAGAGATGGTTATAGCTCTTATCGAAGGTGGGACCGCTCTTATCAAACGTATCTTCCCCGAACCCCCGTTCTATCGTTTTGAGTCAGTCAAAACGGAGGTGCAACCCTTTCGATTACGTGAAGATCACGTCGAAATCCAAGGCATCGTTACCGCTCTACTACGCCATTACTCTTCTTGATCCGGCTCAAAATCAACCAGGGTTTTGGACCGTTTGCCAGCAATCATCCGAATCAGCGACAGAATCCCTGAGGTAAGAAGATAGAGCCAGGAGAGGATGAAGAAGGCTTCAGGAAAGAAATCGAAGATCCCGTAGAGGACCAATACCGCAGCGATCCCCGTGGCAATGACGAGGTAGAAAGAGGGAACGCGAAAGTGCAATGCCTTAACACTGGGAAACTTCCATCGACTCACCATAAAGTAACCCAAGACAAAGAGGGCGGCTGCCATAATCCCAGCTCGAATATCAGTTGAGAGAGGAAAAAATTCCTCCGCCAGAGGAGAGACTAAAATCAAGCTCCCTGAAACAGCCGCAGCCGCAGCCGCTGGAAGCGGAAGCCCCGTAAAATGAGGGCTCTTTGGGGCCGTTTTGGAGGAAACATTATACCGAACAAGACGGAGCACACCGCAAAGCGAGTAGATCATCGTGGCGATAATCACAAAAAACGTCAGCAGGCGGCTGGGAACTTCCCCGCCCCATGTCAAACTCTTGAGAACCAACAGAGGTGGAGCCACCCCGAAAGTCACAGAATCCGAGAGAGAATCAAACTGGCTTCCAAACTCACTCTCTGCTTTGATCAACCGAGCGACCACCCCGTCAATGAGATCGGCAAAACCTGCGATAATTAGTAAAATGGCAGAAGATTGCAGCATAGAGAAAAGATCGCGGGTAGGATCTGCGATGCTGGTCTTGAAAATAACAAAAAGACCGCACGTGAGCCCGAAAGCTGTAATCGCATTGGGAATTAAAAATAGTTTTTTCAAACCTAATCACCTGTTTTTGAATCAGAAACAAATTATATCCCCAAATAATCTTTATAATCCACTGTAATTATTCAAAAAAGCAAATTTAAGTGGGTTCAAAACCCGCTTCTGAGCTTAAAAAAACCGCTTACGATTTTCCTTGGAGTAAATCGGGCTGGCACTATATATAGTAGCTAAATGACGCGTGACCTACAACAGGTAGTAGTTAACTGATTTAATATTAGGGGAAACTATGGGAAAAGGTGAGACTCTCTCTCTGCAAGATTACACGATCGTAAAACGGAATGGAACACTCGTTCCCTTTCGTACGGAAAGAATCGCAATGGCCATCGAAGCGGCCTTTCGCGACACGAAAAAGTTAACACGTGAAGAAGCTCTGTCCGAAGATATCAAGCGTGTGGTCGAGAGAGTGACCGACCTGGTCGTTGAGGAAGCGATCAAGAGAGCCGCCCATGGCACTGTCCTAACAGTTGAAAAGATACAGGATCTTGTCGAAGTGAAGCTAATGGAGAGTGGTAATCATGAGGTGGCGCGTGACTATATCAGCTACCGCGACCAACACAAAACGGTGCGACAGGACTCTCCGCAGAGTTTGAAACTTTTGCGTCGTGATGGGGTCACCTTAGTTCGCTTCAAACCGATGAAGCTAGCTTCTGCTATCGAGAGAGGGTTCCGGGACACCTACAAAATAGTCGGCCCCACACCTGACGACATTATCGAAACAGTCAATCTAATCACCACCCTGGTCATTGATTTTGCTCTAGACAGAGCGAAAAAAGGCGAAGTCCTCACCATCGAGATGATCCAAGATGAAGCTGAGAAGGTATTGATGAAGCGAGGGTACCATGATGTGGCCCGCGATTACATCCTCTACCGTGCCGAACATGCGGCGACAAGGACTCCAGAGGAAGAGAGGAAGGTCGAAGAGAAAAAAGAAGAGATGGTGGTGGCTCCTGAAGAGGTGGCCAAGCCGTTTACCGTTGTCGCTAAAGATGGCTCTCAATTTACTCTAACCCGAGAGGATATCAAAAAAACGATCGCTTTTGCAGCTCAAGGGTATGAGGCTGATGTTTCGGTAGAAGAACTCACCCATCAATCCATTACCAATTTCTATGATGGCATCCGTGACTACGAGGTAGACCGCGCCAATATTATGGCTGCGCGAGCCAAAATCGAGACAGAACCCACATATACCTATGTCGCCTCCAATCTTCTGCTCGATCAGCTCTACCGCGAAACGATGGGAGTGCCCGCTTCCCATGCTAGCTTGGCAGAGGTTCACACCAAATACTTCAAAGACTACTTCAAAATAGGAGTCGACTACGAGCTTCTCAACTCAGAACTACTCGACTTTGACCTCGACAAACTGGCAAATGCCATCGATTTGACCCGTGATCGCCAGTTCACATTTTTGGGCTTACAGACCCTCTACGACCGGTATTTTGTCCATCACGATGAGAGGCGTCTGGAGACCCCTCAAATCTTCTGGATGAGAGTAGCAATGGGACTCTCGCTGAAAGAGAAAGCAAAAGAAGAACGAGCCATTGAGTTTTACAATGTGATCTCCACTTTCCGCTTTATGCCCAGCACTCCAACCCTGTTTAATTCTGGAACGCTTCACTCCCAACTCTCCTCATGTTACCTCTCCACCGTAAAAGATGATCTCGTCCATATCTTCAAAGTCATTTCCGATGATGCACGGCTATCGAAATGGGCAGGAGGTCTTGGCAACGACTGGACCAATGTCCGAGCCACGGGAGCTCTGATCAAAGGAACCAATGGCAAAAGCCAGGGAGTCATTCCCTTCCTCAAAGTCGCAAACGACACAGCTGTAGCAGTTAATCAGGGTGGAAGGCGCCAAGGAGCGATGTGCGCCTATCTTGAGATCTGGCATCTCGACATCGAGGATTTTCTCGAACTTCGCAAAAACACCGGTGACGAGAGAAGGCGTACTCACGATATGAGTACGGCCAATTGGATCCCCGATCTCTTTATGAAGCGAGTTAAAGAGAATCTATCCTGGACCTTATTTAGCCCCAACAATGTGCCCGATCTACACGATCTTTATGGCCAAGCCTTCGAAAAGCGGTATGTCGAATATGAGAAGATGGCCGAGCGCGGAGAGATCAAACTCTTCAAAAAGATCGACGCAACGACACTGTGGCGCAAGATGCTGAGCATGCTCTATGAAACAGGTCATCCCTGGCTTACCTTCAAGGACCCCTCAAACATCCGATCTCCCCAAGATCACGTTGGCATCGTTCACAACTCCAATCTCTGCACCGAAATTTTGCTCAACACCTCAGAAGAAGAGACCGCTGTTTGCAACCTAGGCTCGATCAATCTTCCCATGCATGTCAATGAGAGAGAGATCGACCGCAAGCTTTTAGCCTCTACCATCCAAACAGCTCTGCGGATGCTTGACAACGTCGTCGACATCAACTTCTACCCCACAGAAGAGGCCCAGGTTGCCAACCTTCGCCATCGCCCTGTTGGACTTGGAATAATGGGTTTCCAAGATGCTCTCTATACCCTAGGTATTAGCTATGGTAGCAACGAAGCAGTGGACTTTGCTGACACAAGCATGGAACTTATCTCCTACTACGCCCTGCTCTCTTCCAGTGAACTAGCCAAAGAGCGCGGAGCCTACTCAAGCTTCAAAGGATCCAAGTGGGATCGTGGCATCCTGCCTATCGACTCCATCGCACTTTTAGCTGCAGAGCGCGGAGAGGAGCACCTTGAGATGGATACCGAGAGCTCACTCGATTGGACGCCTGTACGCGACTCGATCAAAAAGTACGGAATGCGCAACAGCAATACCATGGCCATCGCTCCCACTGCTACCATTGCCAACATCACTGGTGTCACCCAATCAATCGAACCGATGTACAAGCATCTTTTCGTGAAGTCCAACCTTTCGGGCGAGTTCACGACGATTAACCCCTTTCTTGTGGCCAAACTCAAAGAGCTCAACCTATGGGATGCTGAGATGATTGATGATCTCAAGTATTTTGATGGTTCCGTTCTAGAAATCGATCGTATTCCGGACGAGATCAAGCAGCTCTTTCTCACAGCCTTCGAGATCGAACCCGAATGGTTGATTGAGTGCGGTAGCCGTCGTCAAAAATGGATCGACATGGGACAATCCCTCAACCTCTACCTTGCCAATCCAAGCGGAAAAAAACTCAATCACATGTATCTATTGGCTTGGAAGAAAGGGCTGAAAACCACATACTATTTGCGAGCACTAGCTGCCACTCATATCGAGAAGTCCACCACAGATATCAACATACGCGGCATTCAACCCCGCTGGATGAAGAGTGAGTCACCGTCAGCTCGTATCAAAATCGATAGAAAAGGGACATGTGATCCCAATGATAGTAGCTGCGATGCTTGTCAATAAATTTGCGAGAAAGGGGGAGAAGAGATGGAACTAGGGTGTGACAAAAGGGTTCAGGCCGACCGAAAAAGGCTCATCAACTGTCAACAAGTCGATGTCAATCAGTTGATGCCACTCAAATACCAGTGGGCATGGGAGCACTACATCAATGGGTGCGCCAACAATTGGATGCCCACCGAAGTGCCGATGGGCAAAGATATCGAACTTTGGAAATCGACAGACTTAACCGACGATGAGAGGCATGTGATTATGCGCACGCTCGGTTTCTTCTGCACAGCTGAAAGTATCGTTGCCAACAATATCACCCTCGCCATCTACAAATTTGTCACCAACGCTGAAGCGCGCCAATATCTCCTGCGCCAAGCTTTTGAAGAGGCCGTTCACACCCACACCTTTCACTACATCTGCGAATCTCTCAACCTCGATGAAGGAGAGCTTTTCAACATGTACAATGAGGTCCCCAGTATCGCAGAAAAAGATGCCTTCGAGCTGCAGCTTACCTCCGACATCATCCAAGATGGATTTTCTACAGATACTCCAGAAGGAGTTCAAAAATTTCTCGAAAACCTCATCGGTTTTTACGTCATACTCGAGGGCATTCTCTTCTACAGCGGCTTTGCCATGATCTTATCCTTCCACAGGCAGAATAAGATGACCGGTATTGGAGAGCAGTTTCAGTACATCCTGCGCGATGAGACCATCCACCTCAACTTTGGCATCGACCTGATCAACGGCATCAAAGAGGAAAACCCACATGTCTGGACCCCAGTCTTTCAACAACGCATCGTCGACCTCATCAAAAAAGCCGTTGACCTTGAGATCGTATATGCTAAAGACTGTCTCCCACGGGGTGTTTTAGGGCTCCACGCTGAGATGTTCAAAGAGTATGTCCAACACATCGCCGATCGCCGACTCGAGAGAATTGGTCTACAAGCCATCTATGGCTCCAAAAACCCATTTCCCTGGATGAGCGAAACCATGGACCTCTTCAAAGAGAAGAACTTCTTTGAGACCCGTGTCACCGAGTATCAGACAGCTGGAGCACTAGAGTGGTAGACGAAATCTCCCCGCAAAAGAGACGTTCCTCTCTTATTGCGGCCTATTCTATCATCTTCCTAGACAACTTTGGCTTTGCCGTTGTATTCCCTATCTTTCCCGTTCTTTTTCTCAGCCAAGCTTGCTCTATACTCCCCGCTCACATCAATCCAAAGGCCTGCCATCTCCTGCTCGGTTTTGTCATGGCCGCCTTCCCCTTGGCTCAATTTTTTGGAGCTCCCATTTTTGGGGATTTTGGTGACCATTTTGGCAAGAAAAAGGCTCTATCCTTCACTATCGTCGGAACTGTCATTGGCTACGCCCTCTCCTCGTTAGCAATCTATCTCTTATCCTTTTATCTGCTCCTCTTTGGACGGCTTCTGACCGGTTTTTTTGCGGGGAATCTCTCCCTTGCTATGGCCGCCATCGCCGACCTGAACCCGGACAAGAAACAGCGCGGAAAGAGTATGAGCCTAGTCGCCGCCTTTCTAGGCTTAAGCTGGATCACTTCTATTGGCCTTAGAGCCTTTTTCACCAATCCTGACAATCAAAAACTCTTCAATCCAGCTGTCCCCCTCCTCATCACCGCCTTTCTCTCTCTCGTCAGCCTCTGGATCTTAAAACGCTATTTCTTTGAACCCTCACATGCACCCTCAAAACACCGTTTTCAGTTTCTCAGAGGACTACATAATATCGTTCACGTTCTCGAGTCGAAGAAACTAAGAACCTATTACTTTATACTTTTTTTCTGGGTGCTAGGCACGATGTTGGCCCTCCAATGGGTCGCGCCTGTCTCGATGATGAAATTTGGCGTGTCCACCACACAAATTATGTGGCTTCTTCTTGCCTCTGGAGTTGCCTGGACCGTTGGGAGTGGTGTTATCAACCCCTTCCTCGTCCAAGCCTTCTCCATGAAAAAGATTTATCTATGGGTTTTGATCGCTATTGCTCTATTTTACTTTCTCACCGCCGTCAGCGACTTTTTCTTCTACTTCTCCATACTCTACGTCATATCGGCTATTCCAACCTCTATCGCTTGGAGTGATAACTTCAGTTTGATTTCATTAGCTGCCCATGAAAATGAGCAAGGAAAGGCGATGGGGCTGGCTCAATCGACCACAGCTTGTGCCGAATTTGTCGGGCCTATTCTGGGAGGTATTGTAGCGGGAATATCGGT
>JAAKFT010000071.1 GCA_011064935.1 Chlamydiota bacterium
ATCCTGAATATTCATGCTCTCAGATAATGAAAAAATTAGCCTTTATTGGTAAGAGAAATTTTGCTCAGCCACCTTGCCATGACTTTTTAAGGACTTACATAATAACGTCCGAGCCACAACTGACGCCCAAGCTGGAGCTATTGATCAGGAAGCTGGTCCTCAAGAAAAAGGTTTGCCCATTGCTACAGAAATTATTTCTGCTGCAAATAGTACTTCTTCATCTCCTACCTCAAGAACCGGAATAGGAGAGGGAGCTCAACCTCCAAGCAAACAGTTCATCCTTGATGATTCATATTATTATGGTTGCCGTTCTAATTCTTTGGGTGGCCAAGGCTTGAATAAGCAGTTCGGTTTCAATTATTTCATTGAAGAGGACGAAGAAGGCAACAAATTAGTCCCTGAATTCACCCTTCATAACGGTGTAAAATGTAATGATCCTGCCGAAGCACTTTTCATATTGGCAACCGATTTAGTTTACATGATAGTTGGAGGCTCACGTATTGAAAACCCTGTCCAATATATTTTGGAACATCCTTATAATAGATTATCACCGGCTTCATTTTTGGAATATCTTCTGAGCAAAAATGAGTACGTTTTTCGAGGCGAAAATAAATACAAGTCTAGGATATTCGAAATTGAGAATAGTACCATTTTTAGTTATCTTTTGACATTAGCTAAAACCACAGGGACGACCATTGATTTTAATTTAGCTTCTCACATTGCAGTCATTCATGGGATACGCTATCTCCTTGATACGCCAGAAACATTGTTTAATAGAATGATGACAGTGGGATCAGAAGAGATAATTCAATCTATGTTTGCTGAAGATGATAACTTGATTGTTCATGCAGCAAAAAAACAACTCTTTACCCAATTAGCCTTTAAAGGAAATGAGCAACAACAAGTACGTGCGCTTTTAATGAAGATGAGAAAGCAAAGAGTAGAAATTTCCGAAGATGAACAATGGGTAATAAAAGCTTTTGAGAATGATACTTCGTTTGAAAAAGAAGCCTTTGATTGCTTGGCTCGCGGTCTGAAATTCAAGCTCTACACTGTGGCAAATATCTATCTCAATTATAATTTCATTAAGAAGATCCATCCATGGATTAGAGAGAGGGGGTGGATGGATCTCTCTCTTCCCACACCTCCTTCGATTGTTTCTCCGACTATGAATGCAGCGGAAGTAGATACTGCTCTAGGAGCATTCTTGAGGAATCTAAGGAGACAAGACTTGCTTCTTACAGCAGAAGAGTTTGAAGAGAGAAAAAAAACAACCACTTTCATAAAAAAATCGGAACAGATTGAGCGGATTTGGGGAAGAGACTATATCGAAGAGACCGCTAGCCGATTAGGTTTGACGCGTATTAAAGTCCCTAAAAAAGTAGCCGTAATCGAAAAGGGAAAAAGTGAGATCTCGTTTCTTGGCGAGAAGTCGTTTCGTAGCCGTTTGAATTTTGATTGTGATGAGCTTTGTGTCTGGGCAGAAGAGATCAAAGAAGTCGATCGAAAAGCGACTCGAGAGGAGTTAACCCAATTTTTGGATCTGGTTGAAGCAGTCCATTATTATGATTTCACAGGAGTCAATTTTCTTGTAGCCAAAGATGGAATTTATTGTATTGACACAGAGTTCAACGCTTTCAAACGAGGCAAGACACACAGCAGTACTATGTCGTCTCAGTTAAGTCAAATGGTTGCAAAGGAAGATGTTGCTTGGATTAATGAGAAACTGTCTCGACGGAGGCAAGAGTATCGTACCGCCTGGGCCGAAGAATCCGAAAGGGATGAGCTTCAGGAAGGGGTGGAAAGAAGGCTATTCGAAGTGAATGGATCCAGTATTCGGAGCAAGCCTTTCACTTTCCCTGTAGCTGACATCCTAAGTGCAAAAGAGTAGTGATACCAGATGTTTAATCCATCACTTCCCAGTGACCGCCTTTATCTGGGCCAATACGCCGGATCAGGTTTTGTTCTTTTAATTTGCTTACCTGTTTCTCTACGGCTCTTGAGCTGATCCCCAATTGTAATGCAATTTGTTTAGCAGCCAGCGCAGGTTCTGCTCTAAGAAGATGTAGGATTTTCTCCGAACTTTTCTCCGAACTTTTCTCCGAACTTTTTACTAACTCTGAGAGCTTGTGCAGCTCTTTTCTAAGAATAGTTGCAGTGAACAGGCATCCATCACGGTCGTCGGTGAACTCTATTTCTGACCAGTGGTCTAATGCTCTTTTGATACCAGATCCTAGTCCGCGATAGGGCAATAGTTCCTTGGCTATGAATGAAGTAAGAATAGGATTCCTGATATTGGAGTTACCTGCTTTAATTTTCTCTACTGTCAAGTTGTTGGGTAGATGGCCAGGACTCACAATCTCGATTCTGTTAGTAAAGACCAAAATTCGGATCGGAGCACTTACAAAGTAATCCCTATGGATTATGGCATTGACCAGCAGTTCTTCAAAGACAAGTATTGGGATTTCAGGAATGCCGAGGCTGTTGATACTTCGGTTCCTTTGGATTTTGTGAAGATTCCGCTTAATAAAAGACATAGTCCCGATGAACATCTCTTCTACGGGCCCAGAAAAATCTTCACTATCAAGATATTGATCAGATGTGATGGAAGTACCAGGAAAGCAAACCGCTTTGATAATAAAAGTAGGCTTTATCCACTCAGGATGTTCTGCAAAGAGTAAAAGTCCTGCAAGATTAAGTGCGCCATCTTTGTGAAGCAGATTCATGTTCGTCAAAAGTCTTGCTAATTCAGTGCTATCTTCGGGTAACGGTTGGTTGTACGTTATTTGCACAAAACGTTTTAAGCGATTCATGTCCAAAACGTCTAATCCAGCATTGGTGGGTAGCTCATCGGCATGAAATTGATCCACACTTTGGAATAGACGTCGCAGTTCTTCCTTGGAATTTACTTTTCGCTTATCCGCACCACTTTTCATCCAAATAATACCATTTTTGTCGAAGTAGGGCTTGTCAAGGCCTTTGGGGATAATCAACTTAATGACAATGCGACCATTATCCAAAGGAATATTCTCCGTATGCACCGTTATGGGACTACGTACATGTTGGCTTGCTGTATTGCTGATAAGTTGATTGATTCTCACAACATCTTTCTTGGCTAATCCAGGTAGCGATCCATCATCAGCGACACCAATAAAGAGAATTCCTCCTTCGGCATTGGAAAATGAGACCATCTCTGAAGCCAAAGAAATTTCATTTCGGATATCAGCCTTGAACTGATGGGAGCTGTCTTCGCCACCGGATATCAGTTCTTCTAATGCGGTTCTATGCATCAGGTTACTTTGGGACATACCAGAGCTCCGGAGGAATGTTAGAGGGGTCATTGGCCAGCATGGCTTGAGAGAGAAGATCTCCCACCCAGGCATGGTAGAGCAGTCCCTTGCCACCCAATCCTGTGATAAACCACATCTTATCAAAAATCTTGCCGACGATTGGAAGGCGTTTGGGTGCGGAGGCACGTAAGCCGGTACGGCAACGGATAATTTTTGCTTTTGCTAGCTGGGGAAAGAAGCGGTTGATCTTGTCAAAGATCAGCGGAGCGGCTACCTCCGGCTCTGGGTCGATGGTTTTGAAATCTCTTTCGTGGGTGGTGCCGACCACGCAACTCTTCTGATCCGGTCCCATCACCACATAGCCTGTAGAGATCAAGCTAAAAGGGAGGGGAGGGAGCTCTTCTGGCCACTTCAGCTCGAGAATCTGCCCTTTCACTGGAGTGATGGGGATCTCTTCTAGGTTTTTGAATTGTTTGACGGCGTGGCCGACAGCAAAAAGGATGCAGTCATAGGTTTGGAGTTTCTGTGTGTCAACTTGGGCCGTACGATGCCATTGGCAGCCTAGACGGGCACATGCTTGCCAGAGCCCTTCCAGATAGAGAATGGGATTGATCGTGAGTCCTCGTTTGATATAGAGTCCGCCAGCATCGGGGAGGTCTAGCACAAGACCCGGAATGGTTTTAAGACACTCCTCTTTATCCCACCACTGGGCCTCATCAGGGTTTCGCGCTGCACACTCTTTAAAGTGGAGTATCTGCTCTTTCGAGATGGTGGGGCGGAGTACTCCTTTCGAAAGAATGACCGATCGATTGAGGGCATTGCTGGCAACGGTGAACAGTTCGTGGGTAGCATTTAGGCCCGCTTCCGCCTGCCAGGGCATGCGAGCCTTTTTTCCAGGAAAGGGATGGAGTAGGCCTGGCGAGATGCCAGAAGCACCGCTTCCAATCGGTGCCGCCTCGAAGAGATCAATGCTGACCGTTCCTTTGGAGTGGTTGAGTAGATGCCAGATGGTGGCTAGGCCGGCAAAGCCGGCGCCTAATACTGCGATTCTCATGATTGATTTTTCTCTAGTAATTCTCTATGATCACAATGAATTTATCGTAAACGCCTTTATTGGAAAATGACTTTTCTTTTTTTGGGTACAGGTGCTTCGACGGGGATTCCGATGGTGGGCTGCCACTGCTCGGTCTGCACCTCTTCGGATAGCCACAACAAAAGACTCCGCCCTTCTGGGGTGGTGACGATCGGGGATAAAACCCTTCTGATCGATACTAGCCCCGACTTTCGCTATCAGATCTTGCACTCTGGCATCGATCATTTAGACGGCGTGCTTCTGACTCATACCCATTTTGATCACATCGCGGGCCTCGATGAGCTTCGTACTTTTTATCTGCTTCATCGGCAGGTGCTTCCTGTTTTGGCATCGCTAGAAACGTTGGGAAGCTTAAAAAAGCGCTACGACTATCTTTTCAAGGAGAGGAGTTGGGAAGTCTCTTTAGCGGCTCAGCTTCACTTCCAGGTGCTCGAGAATAAGCGGGGAGAGACCCACTTTCTCGATATACCTATTCGCTATATGACCTATGAGCAGGGTGGGATGCAGGTCAATGGCTATCGCTTTGGCGATTTTGCCTATGTCTCGGATATCTACCACTATCCTGAGACTATTTTCGAAGATCTCAAGGGAGTTCGCTCTCTAGTTTTGAGTGCGCTGCGTACCACGCCTTCTCCTGTCCACTTCACCATTGAGGAGGCGACCGCTTTTGCGAAAAAAGTGGGCGCAGAAAAAGTCTGGTTCACCCACATCGCCCATGAGATTGATCATCAAAAAATCCAGGCCACGCTTCCTGATGGCTTTTACCTAGCCTACGATGGCCTATCAATAGAGTTTAATATATCATGACCGAACAAGAAGAAGAGTTTTCAGAAAAAATGGGAATCGACCTCGAGGGAGGAGAAGAGCCTGCGGCTATCCTTGTGGGTGTCTACTCTGGAGGGAAGCAGAAGAGTCTCTGCGCGGAGCATCTCGATGAGCTCGAGAACCTCGCGGATACTTTTGGCGTGCCCGTGGCTGCCAAATTTCCCTGTTCCGTTCGGAAGATCGATGCGTCGACCTATATCACGAAAGGAAAGTTAGAAGAGATTCTAGCCAAAGTTGGTGAGAGCAAAGCCAATCTCGTCATCTTCGACGCAGAGATCTCACCAGGCCAGCAGAGAAATCTCGAGAAAATCCTAAAGGTCTCTGTCATGGATCGGACTGAGCTGATCTTGGAGATCTTTGCCCAGCGGGCCCAAACCAAAGAGGCCCATCTTCAGATCGAGTTGGCCCGCACCAAGTACGAGTTTCCAAGGCTTAAACGGCTTTGGAGCCACTTCTCGAGGCAGCGCGCCTCAGGAGGTTACTTGCGGGGGGCTGGAGAGCAGCAGCTTGAGCTTGACAAACGGCTGCTAAAACGGAAGGTCGAGCGACTGACTGGCGAGCTGCGTGAAGTAAAACGAACGCGCGAAGTGCAGCGGTCGGCACGGCTTCGTGCGGGTATCCCGACCTTTGCCATCATCGGCTATACCAATGCAGGTAAATCCACCCTGCTAAATGCCCTCACTGATGCAGAGGTCTTTGTCGAGGACAAACTCTTCGCCACCCTCGATCCGACCACTCGCAAATTCACCCTGTCGAACAACCAAGAGGTCCTTCTCACCGATACTGTCGGCTTTATTCGCAAGCTCCCACATACACTTGTCGCAGCCTTCAAAAGCACCCTCGAAGCGGCTCTCCATGACGATGTTCTGCTTCACCTCATCGATGTCTCCCATCCCAGTGCCGAAGAACAGGCCCAAGCGACCTACGATCTCCTCAAAGAGCTCGATGTTCACGAAGAGGCTCTGATCACCGTTCTCAACAAAGCCGATCTTGCTGATCGAGCGATGATCGACCGCCTTAGAGTCCGTTTTCCCAAAACCGTGGTGATCTCTGCTCTTCAGCAGACCGGTTTTGATGATCTCGTAGCCAGGATGATTCAAGAGCTTGCCGAGAGGAGGCAGGAGGTAAAACTCAAAATCCCTCAGAGCGAATATGCGCTGGTGACCGAACTGCGTCGCGAGGGTAGAATTCTCTACGAGGAGTATGAGGAGAATGATGTGATTGTCCGTGCCGAGGTCCCCATCACCTTTCTTCATCGCCTCGATCCCTACCGATATGAGTAGCTACACCATCAAAGAGCTTCCCAAAGAGGAACGGCCGAGAGAGAGGCTTGTCTGCCATGGACCTGAGACCATGAAAATGGCAGAGCTTATCGCTATCATCGTGGGCAGCGGAACCAAGGGCAAATCGGCTCTGGAGCTCGGTCAAGAGATCGTTGCTACCTTTCCTAAGCTAGGTGACGCAACCATTCAGGAGTTGACTCAGATCAAAGGGATGGGGCCAACCAAGGCAATCCAGCTAAAAGCGGCCTTCAGCCTCGCCTCCCGACTTGCTGCGGGGTCCAATCCGCCCCGCTACCTGGTCGACAACCCGGTCCATGCGTACAATCTGATCAAGGAGAGGATCCAATACAAAAAGAAAGAGGTGTTTGGAGCTATTTTGCTCGACATTCGTGGAGGGGTGATTCGCTGGGAGGAGATCTCCGTGGGAACGCTCAACCAGACACTCGTTCATCCTCGAGAGGTCTTTCAGCCGGCTATCCGATATGGCGCCGCGACCATGATTTTAGTCCACAACCATCCCAGTGGGGATTGTACCCCATCACCAGAAGATTACAGAGTGACTGAGAAACTAGTGAGCGCCAGTAAGCTGATGCAGATCCCCGTGAGAGACCATCTCGTTGTGTCGTCAGAGGGCTACTTTTCTATGCGCAAGCACAAAGAATTTATCTTTTCTTAAACTAGCAGTAGCTCTTCAAGCGTTAGAAACTAGAGTTTCTTTACTTATCAGCTAGCTCTTTGAGAACTTTTTTGTATTTTTTGTTGATGAGAGTCAGCTCCTTATCAAAGCGAGCCCCTTTTTTTGGCATCCTATCCTCAGGAGTGATCACAAGAGAACAACCATCAGGGGAGGATATGGTTAGAGGGGTACTGCTATCAATACCGAGTAAATCAAGAATTGGGCGCTCAATGACCAAGGCTAGACTATTGCCATGTCTTGTCAGTTTTTTTTTCAAAGACATAAATTCATCCTCCTGCGGGCTATGTTACCACATTGTATCACCAATGTGGAGAAATCAAGACGATTCTTCTTGATGTAACGTGAGCTTGGTTATTAACTTGCTCTAAACCAAATTCTTGGGATGAATTAGATTTTTTGACGGAGCAAGATGATCGCGGTAGCGATCAAACTCTGAGCAGCCCCGTGTGGAGGCGTAAGCCGGAACGCGGGGTTTGGGGGGGGGCTGAGAGATGAGCCCCGGCAGGGGCGAAACAACTTTTACAAATTCTTTCGCCCCTACCGGGGCTCAACAATGCTTATATTCTCCCTACCCCGCGTTCCAGCGAAGGCCTTCGGCCAACGCTTTCACACGGGGCTGATTAGAGTTTGATCGCTACCGCGATCATTAAAACATCACGAAAGCTTGGATCCAACTGGATCTCATGGAGTTAATAACCGAGCTCACGTTAATGCACAGGAAGACTGGTTAGGAATCCTTGCCTAGGGCAAAAAGAGGCTAGCTTTGAGCTTTTATCTTTTCTTAATAAAGCCAAGGGCTTATAATAATAGCAATTTAAACATTGGAGTTAGGATGTCTTCCTCAGCAATAAATTATAAGAATTGTTCATATGAACAGTTTAAGGGAAATCCTAAGGTTTTAGTGTCAAAGGATCTTGCGGATAGAGTGGAAAATTCTAATTTTATTGGGCTGGCGCTTGAAGAAGTGGTGCGCATAAACAACAACAGTGATCTTAATGTGTCAAATGCGACTCAACCGCAACGCTATCATCTAAACAACGAGGGGCAGCACCAGTTGTTTGAGGTGTTTACTTCACGCACCAGAAAGAATTTACGACTTAATAGCGTTGAAATTCGGGATGTTGCATCTTACAAAAATGCCACTTCCCAGGATGTCGGAGAGCTTCAATGCATTGAT
>JAAKFT010000072.1 GCA_011064935.1 Chlamydiota bacterium
GTAGTGAGGAAAGTACTCCTCAATTTTCTCTTTCAAGAGCTCTAGATCGCGGAGCCTTTCCCGATCGTTTTTCCTTGTGATACTGACTCTCTTCTGAACTCTCTTCTTGGCCTCCTCAATGACATGGAAAAGCGCCTCATAATCCTTCCGCTCTACCAATATACCCTTTTCAAATTGGAATTCTAACTTCTCAGCCAAGATCGCAGCTTTCTGAGAGACAACGGCCTCCTTGAGAGCCTGCCAAGAGGAGGCTGAGTAGGTAGGCTGGCCTTTGTTGATCTCAGCCAGAACTTGTTCTAAGATGTTATCCCAACAGGTTGACTGAGCTTCTCGATCGCCTCCGACTCTCGCCTCTACGTACTGCTTCATGAGCTCCAGCGCAGCATCCCCCTCATCGACTGAGGCTAACTCAGTCGAGACGATCCATTTCAAGAAGTAGTACTCATCCAAATGATGATGATCTGCGGCATCGGCCATCCGCCGAACCGACCTCTGGTGTTTTTCGGGGTATTCTGCTTTGACGGTGATGTCTGTTCTAACTTCCCTTTCCCTCACACTCACAGGGAGATCGCCGACAGATGAGAGCTTGAGACTACCTGGCTTTTCAAGCAGAGAGAGGCCATTTCGGAAGACCGTTGCGACTCGATCTTGGCCTTTTAGGTGGGAGTCGATCTTTCCCCGTACCAGCGAAAGAACTAAATATCAACCCAGGCCAACGAAGACCAGATAGTAGAGTGATGAGACAATCACTGGAGCGATAGCGCAGAAAGTCACTCCGACAAGCATCGCCACGGAGAGCATGCGAGAGGCTGTCTTTAATAGAGTTCTCCGCCCACTACCCTTCTCATAGGCCTTAAGCTCTTTTGAAACAATCTCACGAATCACCCGTTCATTGCCCCAAGAAGAGCGGACTAGACGAGTGTAGAGCTCTTCTCCACAGACTGCGGGTAATCTTTTTGCTGAATCTATTGAAGACATAACAATTACTCCTTAATAAAGAGAATATTATAGCACACACAAGCAAAGGTTTGAAGATAAAGAATTCACTTTATTTCAGAAGCGGAAGTGGTAATTTGGATTTTAATTTTGACAGAACTATTCCAACAAGATCATACCCCGCCACATCGGTGATTTTAACTCGGTAGCGCTGGCCAAAAGCCGTCACCTTCTCTCCATCATTAATGATTACTTGCCCGTCAATCTCAGGACACTGTCCGCTGTGACGACCGATCATCAGTAGTTTGGATTCGGGATGGTAGCCCTCGATCACTACATCCATCTCCTGCCCAACCATCTTTTTGCCCAGTTTGTGCACAATCTTTTTTTGAACCGCTGCTAAACGTTGCTCTCTCTTCTTTTTGACACTCTCTGGCAGCTGGTTGTCCATTTTTGCGGCTGTTGTCCCCTCTTCTCGCGAATAGGTAAAGATCCCGACATGGTTTAAAGGGTGTTTTTGAATAAAGTCGACCAACTGGTTGAAATGGGCCTGAGTCTCTCCAGGGAAGCCAACTATCAAGCTGGTTCGAATGTGGATATGAGGAATTTGGTCACGGAGTCGGGAGATGACCTGCTTGATCTCTTCGCCAGTGGTGTGGCGGCGCATCGCTTTTAAAATGTCATTATTGATGTGCTGGATTGGCATATCGAGATAGGGGCAGATTCTGGGGTTATTCTTGATTAACTCGATGAGTTCATCGGTGATCTCGTCGGGATAGAGATAGAGAAGGCGCAGCCAGTAATTTCCCTCGACTTTGAGAAGCTCGCGAAGAAGGGAGGTGAGCGAAGTATTGATATCTTTACCGTAGTCGCCAAGATCTTGGGCGATCAGTATAATCTCCTGAACCCCGCGAGCAAGGAGCGCTCTAAATTCTTTGAGGATCTGCTCGGGAGGTTTACTTCTCAGAGGCCCCTTAATTTTGGGAATGCTGCAGTAGGCGCACCCTTTCCGGCATCCTTCGGCGATTTTTAGGTAGGCATAGTGGGGTGGCGTAGAGAGAGTTCTGGGGATTTCGCCAGCCTCCAAGTAACTCTTCACCGACCCGATCTTCTCCCCTCGCTCTTCGGAAGTGATGGCCTCTAAAATAGACTCGGCGTCCCCGGAACCTAGAAAGTAGTGTACCTCATCGGGGAAGAGCTTCTTCTGGTGGTCTTTGACCATGCAGCCGGCAACAATCACCTTAGCCTGAGGTTTTTTGTTGTTGATTAACTTCTCGAGGGTCGCAAGTGCTTCTTGCCTGGAAGCCTCTAAGAAACCGCAGGTGTTGACCACAAGGAAGTCAGCATCTTCGACCCTTTCTGCAATCTCGTGGCCGGCTTGCAAAACAATGCCGAGCATCACCTCACTATCGACGAGATTTCGCGGGCACCCTAAACTAATAAAATGAATTTTACTCATAGCCCTCATCTGAAGA
This sequence comes from Chlamydiota bacterium, assembly GCA_011064935.1. Classification (GTDB taxonomy): domain Bacteria; phylum Chlamydiota; class Chlamydiia; order Chlamydiales; family JAAKFR01; genus JAAKFT01. The sequence goes on from JAAKFT010000072.1 coordinate 2,412, forward strand.
GTTGAATATTATAGATGCTTTAGCTATTCTTACCCTCATTATTTTTTGGAGTAAACTATGGCCAGCAAAAAGAGAGAAATCATCAAACTCAAGAGTACTGAAAGTCCAGAAACCTACTGGACCACCAAAAACAAAAAAAACGTAACCCAACGTCTGGAGCTCAGAAAATATGATAAAAGACTCCGACGCCACGTTATTTTTAAAGAAGCAAAGTAGATAGCCCTGATGCGATTCGAATTCTCTGTCGCTTTCAAATATCTTATTCCTCGTTGGCGCCAGCTCTCGGTTTCGATTATCTCACTAGTCTCAGTCTTGGTCATCTCTCTGGTAGTCTGGCTGGTGGTTGTCTTCTTATCTGTGACTGATGGGATCGAAAAGAAGTGGATCGATCAGCTCGTAGCTCTCAACTCCCCCATCCGTATGGTTCCCACTGAGGCGTACTACGACTCCTACTACTACCAAATAGATAGCCTGAGTGGCGATTCCAACTATACCAATAAAACAATCGGCGAGAAGCTCCAAGCTGGGATGAGCGACCCTTACGATCCGATGGCAGACTTCGAGCTTCCGGCAGACTTTCCTTCTCCGGAAAGCAACCCTGATGGCTCCGTCAAAGATCTCACCAAAGAAGCCTGGTCGGTACTCTCTGGTTTTTCTGGGTTGAGAGCTGAAGAGTACGAGGTCACCTTTGGCAATCTCCATCTTGAGCTCCTCCGAGACGAACCCACTTTTCTAACCCAAGTCTCCTATATCTCCACTCACGACAGCAAAAATAGCCGGATGGCTGGGATGATCGCGACTCCGTCAGCCAGAGATTTCAACAATATGTTAAAAAATCTCTCAGGCCCAAGTGGGACCGACTCCTTTTTTGAGAACGTGGAAGTCAAGGCAGTTAAAACGACAGGAAAGGGTTATTTTCTCCCTCAGACGCTCTACCCCAAAAAGGGATCGCTAAAAGCTTATGGGGTGATCGATCGGAATGGAGAGATGAAGCATGTGGTAATTGCTAATACTCTGCGACCAATCGACAATGCAAATCTACTTGCTGGAGAGGTCGAATTCAGCGATGGAGAGCCCACTTTCACTGCCGACGGACGAACCTTCTCTCATCCTTCACTGCTTCTTGAATCCGATCATCGTCTGACTGCAGAAAGAGCGCAAGGAAACGATTCAAAGTTTCGTATAGAGACAAAAATTCAGGGAGTTCTCTTTTCGGGCACCATTCCTCTAGATCACCTTGAAATTGCCGAAGCTTATCCGATCGACGGAGGTCCATCTCCTCTCTGGATAGACAAAAGAAACACTCTCCCCCCTTCAAACTCCTCAGGTGAAGGGATTTTGGTCTCCAAACACTTTCAAAGCAACGGGGTGCTTCTTGGCGACAGAGGGTATCTTGCCTACTACACTCCGACGCCCAGCGCCGTCCAAGAGCAGCGACTTCCTATCTACGTTGCCGGTTTTTACGATCCTGGATTTATGCCGGTGGGCAACAAAGTCGTCTTTGTCAATCCCGACCTTCTCGCAATGATGCGTGGAGGTGTCGCGGTAGCCGATCAGATGCTTGGCAACGGCATCAACGTTCATCTTGCAAAAGTCAGTGAGACAGAAGCAGTCAAACTAGAGATTCAGCAGGCACTGGACCAGAAAGGGCTCTCCAAATACTGGACCGTCCTCTCCTATGCGGATTATGAATTTGCCCGCCCCGTTCTAGAGCAGTTGCGCAGCGATAAAAACCTCTTCACTCTGATAGCTGTCATCATCCTTATCGTTGCCTGTTCCAACATTGTTTCGATGCTTATCCTTCTTGTGAATGATAAGAAAAAAGAGATCGGAATCATGCAATCAATGGGCGCATCAGCGACCAAGATTGCCTCTATTTTCGGTATCTGCGGCTTTTTGACGGGTCTGATCAGCAGCATTATTGGAACGATCGCTGCGATTGTGACGCTTCACAACCTCCAAGCCTTGATCCAGTTTTTGAGTTTTATGCAAGGCCACGAAGCGTTCCAGGCAGCGTTTTATGGATCTGCCTTGCCAAATGAGTTGAGCATGGGAGCTCTATTTTTTGTGCTCATGGCGACGATTGTGATCTCTTTGCTCGCAGGAATCGCTCCCGCGATTAAAGCGGTGCTTGTACGACCATCAGAAATTTTGCGGGCAGAATGATTATGGAACCTATTTTACAAGCAAAAAAGATCTGCAAATGCTTTACACGTCCCACTCGCGTGGATGTACTCAAAGATGTCTCGTTAGAGCTTTATCCGGGTCAGAGCGTTGCTATCATGGGTGCCTCAGGAGAAGGGAAGAGCACTCTACTACACATCTTAGGAACGCTTGAGGCGCCGGACAGTGGTGATCTTCTGATAGCAGGCATTTCTGCTGCTCACAACCCCACACCGCTCTTACGAAACCGACATATCGGCTTCATCTTTCAGGGGTATAATCTCCTGGAGAACTACACAACCATCCAAAACATTCTCATGCCCGCGCTCATCTCCGGAAAGCCGATACATAAGGGAACCCCTGCCTATCAGCGCGCGCTGGAGCTGCTCGGCAAGGTTGATCTCGAAGATCGTGCTGAATTCTCCACTAAACTGCTGTCAGGGGGCGAGAAGCAGCGTGTCGCTATTGCGAGAGCGCTCTGCAACGACCCTGGAATCATCTTAGCTGATGAACCTTCGGGTAATCTAGATCATCAAACGTCAAAAATGATCCACGACCTACTGCTACACTGCTGCAAAGATCTGAGTAAGGCCCTCATCGTGGTTACCCACGACCGTGAGCTCGCCAGCCTCTGCGACAAAACTGTTCAACTCTGTAATGGTGAAATAAAATGCATCAACCCTTCTTAGATTATCTCCAAGACGAACTCGAAACACTCAAGGAGAAGGGACTCTACAAAGAGGAGCGAATTATCGCCTCTCCCCAAAAAGATGAGATCGAACTCGCTGACAAAAGACGCGTGCTCAATTTTTGCGCCAACAACTACCTTGGACTAGCTAACCATCCTGAGGTTATTAAAGCAGCGAGAGAGAGTTTCGCCGACTACGGCTTTGGGCTGGCATCAGTACGATTTATTTGTGGGACTCAAACCATCCACATTGCTCTCGAAAAAAGAATCTCCGACTTTTTGCAGAATGAGTCCACCATTCTCTACGGCTCCTGTTTTGATGCCAATGGAGGGCTTTTTGAGACTCTTCTCGGCCCCGAAGATGCTGTGATCAGCGACAGCCTCAACCATGCGAGTATTATTGACGGGATTCGCCTCTGCAAAGCTCAAAGACTGCGCTACCAAAACAATGATATGGCCGACCTGGAGAGCAAGCTGAAAGAAGCTCAAGGTGCCCGACACCGTTTGATCGCGACCGACGGTGTCTTTTCGATGGATGGGATTATCGCTAATTTGCCTGCAATTTGCGACCTGGCAGATAAGTATCAAGCATTGGTCATGGTCGACGACTGTCATGCCACCGGCTTCATGGGCAAAAATGGTAGAGGCACTCCAGAATATCACCATGTTTTAGATCGGGTGGACATCATTACCGGAACTCTGGGAAAAGCTCTTGGAGGAGCATCCGGGGGATACACTTCGGGCCGAAAAGAAATTATCAACTGGCTCCGCCAGCGCTCCCGTCCCTACCTCTTCTCGAATACGCTCTGCCCCAGCATCGCCGCCGGTTCGCTAGCGGTTTTTGATCTCCTCGAAAGAGAAGGGGATCAGCTGAGAAGCCGTCTCTTCGAAAACTCCAACTACTTTAGAGAGAAGATGACCGATCTGGGGTTTAAACTTGGCGGCAAAGATCACCCCATCATTCCAGTGATGCTAGGCGATGCTAGCTTAACACAAACGTTCGCCAAAAAAATGCTCTGCGAGGGCATCTATGTCATCGGATTCTTCTTCCCTGTCGTGCCACAAGGCGAGGCGCGCATTCGAACTCAGATATCAGCTGCACACACTCGCGAAGAACTCGACCGAGCGATCGCTGCCTTTGAAAAAGTCGGTAAAGAAATAAGGATCCTTTAATGAAAGCAATTGTAAAAAAAGAACCCAAAAAGGGGCTCTGGATGGAAGATCGCCCTATTCCGACTATCGGAGATAGTGATCTTCTCATCAAAATCGAGAAAACAGCTATCTGTGGCACCGATCTCCACCTCTATGATTGGGATGAGTGGTCCCAAAAAAACCTTCCCTTGGGTTCCATTATTGGCCACGAATTTGCCGGAAAAGTCGCCACATACGGACGCAATGTCAAAGGGTTCAAAAAGGGAGATCGAGTCTCCGGTGAAGGGCACATCACTTGCGGGCAATGTGCCCACTGTCGTCACGGCACCCGAGTCCTCTGCCCCAAAACTGTTGGCATAGGCGTCCATCGCGACGGTTGCTTTGCTGAATACCTCAGTTTACCTGCCGAAAACGCCTTCAAACTACCTGCTGAGATTTCCGATGAGATGGCCTCAATCTTCGATCCGTTCGGCAACGCCGTCCACACAACACTCTCCAACGACCTGGTGGGAAAAGATGTCCTGATCACGGGAGCTGGACCTATCGGCATGATGGCCGCTGCTGTCGCCAAAAAAGCTGGAGCTCGCTATGTCGTTATCAGTGATTTCAATGAGTATCGTCTTAAGCTGGCAAAAAAACTCGGAGCCACCCGAACGGTCAATATCAAAAAAGGGTCCATCAATAAAACGATGAAGGAACTAGAGATAGTAAACGGCTTTGATATCTGCCTGGAAATGTCAGGTAATGCCAACGCTCTCAAATCTCTCCCTGATTTAGCCTCTCATGGAGGCCACATTGTCCTCTTGGGCATTGTGCCTGATGACGCCTTGATTGACTGGCACAAAGTCATCTTTAAAATGCTCACCATAAAAGGTATCTACGGAAGAGAGATCTTTCGCACCTGGTATCAAGCCACCCATCTACTTCAGAGCGGGCTTGATTTAGATCCAGTGATCACTCATCGTTTCCCTGCCGAGAAGTTTCAAGACGGCTTTGATGCCATGTTCTCAGGCAAATGCGGCAAAGTTATCCTGGATTGGACAAAATGATAGATAAAATCAACGCCAAATTGAATGATCTTATTCACGAAGTGAAAGGCCCTCGCAGCTCCCTCTATGAGGCCGCTCGTTATTCTCTGCTAGCTCCTGCAAAGCGCATCCGCCCCAGAATAATCATCGCCACAGCTAAAATGTATGGGATTCCTGAGGAGGTCTCTCTGACACCAGCGTGCGCGTTGGAAATGATACATACTTACTCACTGATCCACGACGATCTACCTTGCATGGATGATGACGACTTTCGACGCGGCAACCCCTCTCTTCACAAAGCTTTTAGTGAAACTTACGCCATTTTAGCGGGTGACTTTCTGCTCACCTACGCCTTCGAAATCCTTGCCAGATCTCCGGGCGTTCTACCCGAGCAAAAAGTCGCCCTCATAGCCACGCTTGCTAAATCCGCTGGAGGCGAAGGGATGGTAGGCGGACAGATCATGGATCTCCGCAGTAGCAACTCTTTAGAGGAGATTCACCTGCGAAAGACTGCCTCCCTTTTCTGCTCTGCTGCACAATGTGGGGGTATTCTTGGGAATGTCTCAAGAGAAACTTATGGCGCCCTCACAAACTTCGGCACCAATTTTGGCCTTCTGTTCCAAATCCTCGACGATATTCACGACGGAGATTGCCACTTAAGTAACAATGAGGCAGAGGCGCGAGCCGACCTATTTTATCAATCGACAAAAGAAACCCTCCTCACTCTAGAAGAAGATCACTCTGAGTTGGAGGCGATTCTTGACGAACTTTTCGTGTTGCGTTAAGCATGTAGGCTT
>JAAKFT010000073.1 GCA_011064935.1 Chlamydiota bacterium
CCGGTAGATTTTTCCAAACAAAGAGGTAATTCATGCTGAATATTAATTTAGAAGGAAAAAGAGCTTTTGTCGCAGGCATTGGTGACGATCAGGGGTTTGGCTGGGCGATTGCCAAAGCGTTGGCTGAAGCGGGCGCTGAGATCATTGTCGGAACGTGGACGCCCCTTCTGAAGATCTTCACGATGTCCTACACCAACGGCAAGTTCGATGGGTCGAGAACACTCTCAGACGGACAATTGATGGAATTTGCGAAGATCTATCCTCTCGATGCGATGTTTGACACGCTGGAAGACGTGCCGGAAGAAATTCGAGAGAATAAGCGATACAAAGATGTGAAGGGATATACAATCTCTGAAGTGGCTGCAGCCGTTCAGGAAGAGTTTGGGTCGATCGATATTCTTGTCCACTCTCTTGGCAATGCTCCTGAGGTAAAAAAGCCTCTGCTCGAAACCAGCCGCCAGGGCTATCTCGCTGCTCTGAGTGCCTCTTCCTATTCGTTTGTTAGCCTTCTCAAATATTTCGGCCCCATGATGAATCGTGGTGGCTCTACCCTCTCTTTGACCTATCTCGCTTCTGAGAGAGCAGTTCCTGGTTATGGCGGCGGCATGAGCTCAGCTAAAGCGGCGCTGGAGAGTGACACGCGCACATTGGCCTTTGAGGCGGGACGGAAATGGGAAGTTCGGGTCAACACAATCTCCGCGGGTCCTTATCGAAGCCGCGCAGCACGTGCCATCAACCCCGGTTATATCGATCGCATGATCGAATACACCAAAAGAGGGGCTCCCCTTCCTGAAGAGCTGCATGGCCCAGAAGTGGGCAATAGCGCTGCCTTCTTACTCTCAGACCTCGCCTCTGCGATTACCGGCGTAACGCTCTATGTCGACAAAGGGATGCATGCGATGGGAGTGGGGCCTGAAATATTAGAAGGCTAGAGTTTAAACCCTCCAGCCACTTCGATATTTTGGCCGGTGATGTAGCGGCTATCTTTCTCAAAAAGAAATCCAACCAGATGGGCTGCCTCTTTGAGCGTAGCGGGCCGTTTCATGGGGACTTTGCTGACTTTCTCAATATCCACTGAAGTTTCTAAGATCCCTGGCGAAACCATATTGACTGTGACATGATCTGGAGCGAGCTCTTTAGCCAAAGAGCGTGTCAAAAACCAGAGAGCTGATTTGGTAGCCATGTAGGCAGAGGCATAGGTCTCTGCGCGATCACTATGCAAACCAGCTGTTCCGATGTTTACAACACTTTTCAGCGAGGGTAGAAGGGCTTGGATAAGCGCTTGCGGCGCGAAAAAATTGGTTTGGAAAAGATCGCGCCACGCTTGATGAGTGGTTTTTGATGCGGGGGCGATCAGATAGTTGCCGACATTGTTGACGAGCCCTTGGGTAGAAGGGAAACGGCCCCGATAATTCTTAATAAAAGCCTCTACGCCTGCAGGAGTGGAAAAATCACCCTGAATCGTCTCAGCCTGACACTGTTCTGCTAATATTTCAGCAGCTTTTTGGCTCTGATAGTAGTGGATCACAACAGAATGGCCTCTTTGAGCTAGTTCTGCGCAAATTTCGGCCCCCAATCCTTTGGCTCCCCCTGTGACAAGGATCATCGTCTGCGCTCCAATTGGACAGCTGCACAAAGGGCTGGCTTTTGGACGACGATCTTGACCCAAGAGACCGGAAAAGATTCGAAGATAGCATTGAGAGTTTCATTGGCAAAGGTTTCGAGGAGATGGAAGGACTTGGATAGAGCTATTTGACGCAGAAGATCAATAACCTCATCGTAATTGATCGTATCTTCGATCGCATCAGTTGCGACACATTTAGAAAAATCACTTTCCAGAGAGAGATCAATAGCGAGCTCCTGTTCTTCCTCTCTCTCTCCTGGAGAGACGCCAATGATGCAAGAAACTTTCAGGCCGGCAAGCTTTATGATCCCTCTCATAACTTTCCAATCGCTTCCTCGAGAGCAGGGATAATGCCCTGCTCTTTGGCTGGAGGAGCTAGGATATCTGCCAGTGAATGAAGCTCTTGAGGGGCATTTTCCATCACAATCTTCACATCCCCCATCTTCACCATATCCACGTCGTTATAATCATCGCCGGCAACGATTAGAGGCCCATCTTTTTCCATAAAATGGCCGAGCGCTCTCGCTTTGGATGCTTCTTTTTGGCTGATGTGGGCCACATGATAACCGATGCGATAGGGATCGGTTATCACCACGACGTTGAATTGGTCGATCTTCCGAATTTTCTCGGCTATCCGGTGAGCTTGTTCTTTGGTAGCAAAATACTTGCCCACAGCAAACTCTTTGAGTGGTAGAGACTCAAAGCTGGGAGTGTCGACCCAGAGCTCAGGGGAGATCGAGATGCGAAAATTGAGATAGTCTCGCCCTTCTGGAGTAAAGTTGGCTGTTTTGTAGTAACAGATATCCTGATTCTCCTTGCCCGATTCCACAACAAATCCGCACCCCTCTTCGTGGAAAACAGCCTCTATGGCGGGAAGAAAGCGACAAGGGAGATAGTGTTTCGCCTTCTCTTTGGCTGCAGGCATGGAGTAGAGGGCTGAACCATTTTGAACCGCCATTAGATACTCACCATCAAAACCATGAAAGAGAGGCGTCGCAAAGGAAAAGCTGCGGCCGGTTAAAAAAATCATCCGCCATCCTCGCGCAATCAGCTCGGACAAGTATTTTTTCACTGGGATTTCTAGCTCATGCTTGTTCACGGTGATCGTCCCATCAATGTCGAGGGCAATTGTTCCTTTAAATCTATTCATCGTCTATGATCCGGTTTATGAAAATTGTTTCTTTTTTGTTTCTCTTAAGTTCTTTTTTTACGTCTCCCCTTCTTGCAGACGATGGGGCCACAGATGGACCTAGTTTCAATTACTGGGGAGAGTTTGTCAATATGCTTGTGACGCTCGGGATCATCATCGTGATGGTGATCGCCAGCGTCTGGATACTCAAGCGAATTATGCGATCGAGGATGCGCAATCTCAATCACACTACAGGCATCAAACTTTTGGAAAGAAGATCACTCAGCTCCAAGTCATCACTCTATCTCGTTGATATTCTTGGGAAATCAGTGGTGATCTCAGAATCGCCTGCCGGTGTGCAACTGATCACCGAGCTTCCTCCCGACACCAACGTCGAAGAACTGCTAGATACCAAACAGGAGAAGCGTCCCTCCTTTTCTGAAACCCTTCAAAAAAAACTGAAAACAATCACGCAACGCAAAAATGAATCTTCCTGATGTCGATTTTGCCCAGCAGCTTCGAATCATCGGTTTTGTTTCTCTTCTCGCCCTAATCCCCTTCGTTCTGGTCTTGATGACCTCCTTCACGCGCATTTCGATCATCCTCACTTTTTTGCGCCAAGCGCTTGGTACCACCGTCCCCTCAAGCCAGATCATCATCGGCCTCTCCCTTATTTTAACCGGCTACGTGATGCATCCCGTCATCACTGAGATTAACGACCTGGCAATCGCCCCCTATTTTGAGAGCCAAGAGAAAGACAAAGATGTGAAGGAGTTTGCTGGAAAGGCATGGCCTCCAATGCGCAACTTTATGCTCTTCCATACACGGGAGAAAGATCTGAAGCTCTTCCTGGATATGAGCCATATTGAAATTGCACAAGATGAGGTTTTTGACCTCTCCTCTATTCCGTGGTATTGCGTCATCCCCTCCTTTGTCTTGTCGGAGCTACGAACCGCTTTTATGATGGGCTTTCTGCTCTTTCTCCCCTTCCTTGTAATCGATATGGTAGTCACGTCGCTGCTCATGTCCATGGGAATGGTCCTCCTACCTCCGGTAATGATCTCCTTCCCATTCAAAATTCTACTTTTTGTTGTTGTCGATGGGTGGCGTCTTATCGTACAACAGGTCGTAAACGGGTATCAGATATGACCCCTGAGCAGATCACCCAGCTTATTCGAGAGACTCTCTACACCGCTCTAGAAATCGCTGCCCCTTTCTTGCTCCTCGCCATGGTCGTAGGTTTGGTGATCTCTATTCTGCAATCGGTGACACAAATTCAAGAGATGACACTGGCATTTGTCCCCAAGATGCTTCTATTAGGCCTCTCTTTGGCCATTTTTTTTCCGTGGATGGTTAAGATCATGACCAAATTCACTAACAATATCCTTGTTCACCAGTGGGAAAAGGTCATCATCTTGACAGACTATGTTGGCTGACTTCATCTCACTTTTTTCTCGGATCAGTGGTTTTTTTCTCATATCCCCTCTCTTTGCTAACCGAAAGATCCCCCTAGCCCTCCGCTTTGGCCTTGCTATCACCTTCACACTCCTGGTAGCCCCTTCCTTTTTCTCTACCATCACGCCCTCGACCTATCCAAGCTACCTTCTCTTTTTAAATATCATCAAAGAAGTTCTGATCGGATATCTTCTCGGTTTTATCTTCTCTCTCCTAGTCGAAGGAGCGACTTTGGCTGGGCAGATGGTCGGCACCCTTTCAGGCTTTTCGGCTACAGAACTTCTAAACCCCATCACCACATCCTACCCACTCTTTGGTCGAGTCTTTTCCCTTTTTCTCTGCACCCTCTTACTAGCACTTGATTTGCACCACACCTTTCTCCTCACTCTCTACGAGAGTTTTACCCTTCTGCCTGTCGCACCTTTCCCTTTCAATGAACCCCTCGTTACCGATCTTATCAAAGGGACCGCTCGGCTCTTCCAACACGCCTTTATGTACGCTTCGATCCCGTTTATGATACTCTTTCTTGTGGTTATCCTCTTCGCCATTACCTCACGCATCTTGCCCAACTTTCAAGTCTTCTGGATCGGTTTCCCCATCCAGTTATTTGTAGGCATCGGAGCTGTCATATTGGCCGTCGGCTATTTTTCCGAAATTCTCCACCAGGTCTTTGCCGAACTCATCCATCTAAGTAGAAGAATTCTCTTTGATCTCTCCGCCTCCATGTGATACCCTTACATATCAAAAACCTAGGTAAATGATGCATCTCAGAAAATTATTTATTATTTCGATCCTTTTTCTCTCATGCCTGACAGGCTGTCTCTATAAAATGCCGGATGAAAACTGTATCTCAACCCTACCCAACACCAACAATCCATCACTGACGAGAGAGATCGCTCCCTCGCTGATACCAGGACAAAGTTAGACATGCTAGTACTTGCCCGCAAAGTTGATCAGAAGATACGTATAGGCAACAACATCGTGATTACCGTGCTCAAAGTCTCGGGAGATAATGTTTCGCTAGGTATTGATGCTCCCGGAGATCAGTTAATTCTGCGTGAAGAACTGGCCAAAAAAACTGCCGAAATCAACCGAAAAAGTGCAGTAACCCCCGAAGAGACTAAAGAACTGCCTCACTCATGACCATCAAACTCAAGCAAGATGAGCTGATCAAGTTGCTAAATAAATTTCAACTTGAGCCTACTCTTCAGTCAGAGACCGATCAAGTCTACATCGTCATGAAAATTGGAGATCAAGAGGTCCCTATCTTTTTGGGTATTCGCAGTGAAGAGACCCTGCTTCAATCTGTCGCTTATATCCCCTACCAACTAGAGGATAAGGCTATCAACGAAGTCGCCCGAGTGCTCCACATCCTCAACCGCGAACTCGACGTTCCAGGATTTGGGCTCGATGAACAGCAGAAGCTTATGTTCTATCGCTGTGTAATCCTCTGCCCTGACCATGAGCTGGATGAAAAAATACTCGAGCTCTACCTCGCCACCACACGTATCGCTGTGGAATCGTTCATGGGAGCTATTTCCATGGTTGCTTCTGGGAAGAAAACCGCCGATGAACTCTTAAAAAAGAAGGATGAGCCCCTTGCATAAACGGCCCATTTACTACGATACTGAGACCACTGGACTCCACTCCAAAAGTGATCATATCATCGAACTCGCCGCCTACGATCCCGTCAATAACCGCTCATTTTCCAAACTGATCAATCCAGGCGTACCGATACCTGCAGCGGCTTCAGCCATTCATAAAATTACCGATCAGATGGTCGCCGACGCCGCGAGTTTCGCAGAAGTTGGCCGTGAGTTTATCGACTTTTGCGATGGCGAAATCGTCCTCATTGCCCACAATAACGATGGATTTGATCGACACTTTCTTGTAGCTGAAGGCGAAAGAGCTGGCATCACCTGGCCCGCCTGGCCCATGGTCGACTCCCTGAAATGGGCACGAAAATACCGTCCAGATCTGCCACGCCACAGCCTACAATTTCTCAGAAAAATCTATGGAGTAGCTGAGAATAACGCCCACCGGGCTTTAGACGATGTCGTTGTACTTCATCAGGTCTTCAGCGCGATGATCGATGATCTCTCCATGGAAAAAGTCCTAGAGTTACTAGATGCTCCCAATCGCCCTCTCTCCGTGTCCTAACGACACCTTTCTCTTCCACGCCTGGATCCACGCCCTTGTCAGCAGAGAGATCCTGCCACAGCCCACCTATGGAGATATAGAGCAGCTCAACCAGTGGGCCTTTGAAAGAAAATATCCACTGATCAAGATTTCGATCGCCTGCTTCGATCAGCTTGCTGATGACTACCAACTCCTTCCCATCGGCGCAGCTCTTGGAGAGCAGGCCGGCCCTAAGATTATCGCGAAAGAGCCCTTTAAACTTGAAGAGATGGTAACGAAACGGATCGCGATTCCAGGAAAAGAGACAACGGCACACCTGCTCTTCAACGCCTTCGCTCCTCCTGCCAAAGAGAAAATCTTCTGCCGCTATAACGAAATTGGAGATCTTATCAATCAAAGTAAGGTCGATTGCGGAGTGATCATTCATGAATCCCGTTTTACCTATGAGAAACACGGCTTTCATCAAATTGCGGATCTTGGAACACTCTGGGACCACCGCTTTGGCCTTCCCCTCCCTCTTGGAGGGCTGGCTGTACGACGAGATCTTCCCGAGACCACCAAAATGACGATTTTAGCTGCTCTACAAGAGTCTCTTCGTTATGCAAAAGCCCATCCAGAAGTCAGCCGCGAGTTCGTCTCTTCTCTGGCTCAGGAAAAAGATCCGGGCACTATCGCCAAACATATCGCCCTCTACGTCAACCGTGAGACAGAGCAACTCTCTTCCACCGGCATTTTAGCGATTAAAACTCTTTTGCAATGTGCAGGTAAATTTGCTAATGTTCAGAAAGTAAAACCTTGGGTGTACACTTATGAAACTTCTGATTTTTGCAACATTAAGCGAAGCTGAGACAACCATCAAGCGGCTCAATGCTAAGCCTGTCAACGACGAAAAAGTCTTTATCTGGTCAGAGGGCATGGTTCCCTCCAGTTATCAATATCCAGGAGGACTTATCCTGCTCTCAGGATTTGGCATGCATGCTGCCCAGCTGGCAGTCACTAGATACGCTGAAAAAGCCGATGAGATCTGGAATCTTGGTATCGCCGGTGCTCTCAAGAACGATCTACCGGTGGGTACCATCAAGCAGATCGAAGTCGTCGGGAAACATGTGCCCCTTCCCAAGACCATCGATCCCGTTTCACGTGAATGCGCCGAGACGGTAGCACCGATCTTTGGGGTAGCTTCCAAAGGTGTTAGGTTGGTCTCCTCGGACTTTCCTGTTCATGATCTTGATCACAGAGAAGAGCTTCAGAAAAAGTGGGATCTCGTCGACATGGAAGGCTATGGCGTTGCTTACGCTGCTCACTATCTCGGGAAGAAATGTTTGATGTGGAAGGTGGTCTCCGATTTTGCCAAAGGTCGAGCTCCAATCAGAGCCAACAAAGTCAAACTCTCAGAGCTTCTCTCAGATCTCGCCCTTGAGGGTAGTGCTGCCATCTAGTCCTTCAGTCCTTCTGAAAGAAACCGCAGATAAATACAGATAAAACTAGTGGACGTGAGTTTGCGTCTCTTTTTCTTGTGCTTTCACAATCTCAACCGCTTCCTCAAAGGTTTCCTCCTTCAGAGTGACCAATTGCAGATTATTGGGATCGGGATGATCAGTATAATATTGCACACTTCCTTTATATGCCCCTGCAATACACACATAAGTTTCTCCCCTCTGGTCGGGCTTTTTAGGATGAATCGAAATTTTCACCTGCTTGGGCGTAAAAGGATAGGTGCACATGTACTCTCGAAAAATCGGTGTGGAATTAATACAATCCAGAAAAGCTTGGGTTGTCTCTACCAGAACTTTTCTAACGGAG
>JAAKFT010000074.1 GCA_011064935.1 Chlamydiota bacterium
AAGGATACTTCTAATAGGGTTCCGAATGAATAGTTACTTGAGGCTTCAATGAAGGGTGTAACTATTCAGAGGACCCAGAAAGTCGTGAGAAGAGAGAATTATCACCCCAGAAAACTAAGAGCTAAGGATACTTCTAATAGGGTTCCGAATGAATAGTTACTTGAGGCTTCAATGAAGGTTATTGGCGGTATTCATCGTGGAATGAAGCTATTTGTCCCTCAAGGCAAATCCACACGACCAACCCTCTCCAAGCTCCGCGAGACCCTTTTCAATATCTGCCAAGCAACGATCGAAGAAGCCCATTTCCTCGATCTCTTTGCAGGTGCCGGAGCTGTTGGATTAGAAGCCCTCAGTCGAGGCGCTGCCAGAGCCACTTTTGTCGAAATCGATAAAAGAGCCCTGCAAATCATCGAGAAAAACATCCAAACCCTGGACGAAGAGAGACGAGCCCGCACTCTTCTTCTCGATAGTCTAAAAGCTCTCAAACGTTTTGCTGATCGCGAGGAGAGATTTGATATTATCTTCGCTGATCCTCCATATGGGGAAGGTTATAGCGACAAGGTCTTGCAATTTGTCGATCTTCATGCCATTTTGAAAGAAGGGGGCGAGCTCTTTCTTGAAGATACCGAGTTTAGAGAATTTCCCCTCAAAACACTTGAATTGCAGAGCAGCCGAAAAATCGGCCCTGCCTTTTTAAAACAGTATATTAAACGATGAGTATTGGTCTCTATCCAGGTACGTTTGATCCTCCCACTTTCGGTCATCTCGATGTAATCGAGCGAGCTGCTACGATGTGTGATAAACTCCTCGTTGGTGTCGCCCAAAACTCCAGCAAGAAAAACATCTGTTTTAGTACTGATGAGAGGGCCGCCTTCCTAAAAACGCTCCTCGCCAAATGCAAGAACATTGAGATCGTCCATGTTCCTGGACTGGTGGTTGATTTTGCTAAAGAGATGAACGTCTCATTCTTGATTCGCGGCTTGCGTGCTTTTGCGGATATGGAGCATGAGTTTCAGATGGCCCTTGCCAACAAGAAGATCGGCGAAATGGAGACGATCTTCTTCATGGCCGATGGCAAATATGCTCATATCAGCTCCACGCTTATTCGGGAGATCGCCAGGGCAGGTCACCATCTCAAGGATTTTATTCCTGCCGAGATCGAACCCCAAGTCGCTCCACGTCTCCACCAATATCTTCGACAATCGTAATTCTTACTCTTTGGCAAGCTTGGGAAGAGCCAAGCGGCGGCGAGCCAAAAAGGAAGCGGCAAAAAGCACGATCGCAAGCCAACTCCATCTGACCCACTCCTCAAGCCCTAGACTATGGCTAAACTCCTTGTAGAGAGCACCGATCAGACTCAAGGACAAAAGCGGTAAGACAAGATATTTAAGCGCATGGTAGGCATAGATGTGCCGCCCATTACGCTGCCAGAGTGGCTCATTCCCAATCATCTTGGAAAGCATCAAAAAGAGAATGATCTCCGCAATTCCACCGATCAGCATGGCATTACCAAGAACCATAGGAGAGAGAGCACCCACTAAGTGTTGGCCATTCCCCAGACAGAATGGAACAGCCAACAATGCCACCATAGCCATCGCTATGCTGACTGCTATTTTGCGTTTTTTACGAAATTCAACTTCAATATTGCCGGCGACACTCTCAACGATCGAAAAGACCCCAGTAATACCGGCGATGAAGACGCAGAAGAAGAAAATAGGACCAATAATTTTGGAAACAACGGGACCAAATTGGGCAAGTATCGTGGGAAAGATCACAAAACCGATCTCAAATGCTGAATCAGATACAATGAGATCGGAAAAAGGAACGCCGCTTCGAGCACTCATAAATCCGATGCATCCAAAGATGGCAAAACCCGAGATAAACGAGATCACAAAATCGCCTATTGCCACCTTGATCATCGAACGTCGAAGATTAAAAGAGTTTGGGTTGTGGCGAGCATAGCCGGTCACAATACCTAGCCCCAAAGAGAGACTGAAAAAGACCTGACCAAAAACATCGCGCCAGAGGGTGAAGTTGGACAGACGAGAGAAATCGGGAATGAGATAGTGCTTAAACCCTTCAAAAGCTCCAGGGAGAAAGAAGGTTGCGAGCGAGAAGGCAATGACCATAACCCCAAGAAGAGGCAAGAAGATTGAACAAAGCTTCTCCACTCCAGATTGAATATTTCGGAGTAAGACGGCCCAAGTAATCAGAGCGACCACCATCGTAGCTAAGAAAACCCCAACAGCAATCCCCCCAATCTGACTGATGCTGCTGGAAGCGTGAAGAAAGGTATCCTTAAAGAAGACCGCGGTATCAAACGAGATGGCGCCAGTGGCAGAGAAGTAGGTATAAGCTACCGCGAAGCCTGTCAAAACCATATAGAAACCACCGATCGTGGCACAGGTCAAGACGGCCAACCAACCGAAGAGCTTCCCGGTTCTCCCCGCAATGTTACCCATCGCTGAGACAATGGGAAGACGGGTTCTTTGTCCAATAATCCCTTCGAGCAAAAGCATAGGAATACCGATGATCAGATGGGCAATAATATAGGGGATTAGAAAGGCTCCGCCCCCATTTCTGTAGCAGAGAGCGCTAAAACTAAGGACATTGGCAAAACCAACGGCCGAGCCAATCATCGACCAGATATAACCGCTCTCTTTACTCCATACTTCTTTATTATTTTCAGACATCTTTCCTTCTCACAGCAATGGGGCCAGACGTGCACGTCTGACCCCATTTTAAAGAGCATATTATAACAAAAAGCGTTTTAAGAATAAACGAGAATTCATTTATTCGCTTCAAAAGATTCTTTATTACCTTTTAAAGTATCGTTTTCATAAAAAGAGAGAAGGCGAGGAGCACCGTTGTCAAAATATTTGTTGAACCTTCCATGTTTGAGATCTCCGGCATATTCACCTTCAAAAATCAAAATTCCTTCCTCATTCCATTCTTTACAGAGCCCGTTCAGCTTATCCGTATCATAGGTATAGAGACTCGCTAGAGTGCCATCTTCGTGGTGGGTGCATGTCTCACCATGACGCACATCACCGACAAAACCCACTTCGCGATAGATCTTCCCAGTCGGATAGTAGCTCACCGCTTTGCCATCGCGCTTGTCCACTTTGAACTCCATCGTCATCATCAGCATCCCCTCATCAGTATAGAGAGTGGAGATCCCTTCACGCAGCCCAGCTTTGTAGAGAGTACTGACGACTTTGACTCCTTTATTATTGTACTCCGAGAGTTCTCCTTCGAGTTTGTCACCGACAAAGACCGCATCGAGTTTTTTCAGCTTGCCAAGCTCAGATTTTGGATGGAAGACCTGATGAATTCCCTCGCGAAGATTGTTTTTGTAGTGGGTGATCACCTCTTCGCCCTCTTGAGTGATCTGAAAATACCTTCCTTCCAGATTCCCATTATTAAACTCTGCTTCTTCTAAAAGTTCATCCACATCGTTCCACTGCACTTTTTTTCCATGGAGAGTGCCGTTTTGATAAGCGACTGCGGCAGCCCGTTTACCATTTCGGTGATAGGAGCGCTGCTCACCACTCAGTTGCCCCTTCTCATAGAAGAAAAGTCTATATAGAATGCTCTCCTCCCCCTCTTCTGGTGCATAAAACTCCCGATGTTCACCAACAGGTACTCCCTCTTCGTAGATCAGTTCCGAATGCAAAAAGCCATCTGCATACCAGCTCGTAAACTCCCCATCCAACAGATCGTTCTTGAAATAGGCCTGAATCTCACACTCACCATTGTCAAAGTACTTCTCCTCTTTACCCTCGCGCCTCCCCGCAACAAACGTTGAGAGCTGTCTCAGCTTTTCATTGGCATGCCAGCTCTTCAAAGAACCATCGAGCTCTCCATTTTTGTAGTTGGCCTCAAAGAGAAGAACCCCTTCACTATTCCACTCTCGGTGGAGCCTATCCGATTTTCCATGGACATACCATTTCGAACTCTTGGACTTTCCATTTTCATACCACTCTTCAAAGAGACCCTCTTTTTGATTCTTTTGAAAGTTCCCGCTGAACTCTTTCTCACCCGAGGAATAAAATTTTTCAACCTTTCCCTCAAAACCATTCATCTCGTAGCGGCACTCACTTTTAAGCACATTGTCCGGATACCACTCTCGATAATCGCCATGATAGGCATCACCAATTAGAAAATAGCTCGCCTTGGGGTCGCCAGTTTCATAATACTCTACAATTGGCTCGAGAAGCTTGCCTTGCTGATCGTATTTAGCCATTTTATGCAAAGAGCCATCAGGGTAACGGAGCAGATGATCCCTTACCGGAATTCCGTTAGTATACATACCCTCACCACTGCAGCTCCCATCATCATGGAAAAACTCCTCTTTGCCCTCTTTCACACCGCGAGAATAATTCACCCGATAGCTCGTTCTTCCATTAGGATGATATTTGAGATGGACACCATAGGGCTTTCCCAGGCGAAAATCCTGGACTTCCGCCACACTCTGATCCTCACTGTAGACCATCACTGCAGGAGTTTTTCCATCTCCATGAAGCAGGCCATCCACGTAGAGCCGGCGAGTCTTTATCTTTCCCTCCTCAGGGTACCACTCCTGGGCAATCCCTTTCGGAATCCCTCTCTCATAATACGTTGAAGAGGCGCGCAACCCATCTTCGTGGTAGGCGATCCACTCCCCGATGATTCGATCACTTTCAAAGATTCCTTCCTGCTCTTTCGCACCTGAGGCATAGAAAGCCTCAAAAGGACCTTCTCTTAAGCCTTTCTGATATAAAACCTTGCTCTTGAGTTGGCCATTGGGATGAAAGGTTTTGATCTCTCCCTCCAAAACACCCTGTTCAAGGGTCATCAATTCGGAGATCGTTCCTTGAGGGTGAAAGGAGACGCTTGCACCGTGGCGCACGATCTTCCCCGAGAGGACTAAAACATCAGCCTCTTCTTTAAGCCGCCCATTGGGGTAGAAAGCAATCTCTTTGACCGGCAGATCGACTCCATCGCCTCCCCGCTCATAGAAAACCACATGCTGAGGATTACCATTCTGAAAATTTTCTACTACCTGAGGACGCCAATGAGGCTGTCTGACCTTCAGTTCTGCAGCTGAACAGATTAACGGCACCAAAAAAAGAATAAAAAGAAAACGGCCCACTTGAATCTCCTTGTGAACCGACCTTTATAACAGAAAGGAACTATTCAGCCAAAATGTTTGTAAGATCCGTGTCGACCAAACTCGAAGCAATACCCAGGTTGTCTAATCCATCAGAAAATTCTTCAATAAGGGCAGTAGAACGACTATTTAAAAAACTCTGCCTAAAAGCCTTCGGATCTTCCGATTTCATTCGATTCTGATAAACATGGGTAGCCTTTTGCTTCAGAAAAGCTCGAAAGGCTGCTTTAATGGGTTCTCTATTTTGGGTCGCCGCTTTCATTTTTGCAGTTTTTAACTGTGAATTCAGATCATTCGCTTTTTGTTCTTCTTTTCGAAGTTCACTTTCCGTTTTATTAATCTCAGCTTGCTTACGTGACATATTTTCCGATGGTATTTCTTTCAGTTCAGCTCGTAGGCTCTCCAGTTCACTTCTCTGAATTCCGATGAGTCCCATTTGAAGCTTTAGTTGTGTTGCTAAACTGGTACTGAGATCAGCCTGCAGTCGTAGTTGACCTTCCATCTCTTCACTAACTGTTCTCGCTTCCTGTGCTATGGCAGCGCTCTGATCTGGATTTTGCTGCATCTCTGTCAATAATGGGAGTGGAGTCGTTGCACTCCTCACTTCAGCTTTCTGTTCGTCAGAGAGGGGCCTCTCGACAACCTCTTCACTCACAGACTTAGGCCACCTAAACAGATTTGATACAGTTTTCTTGGTTTTCGCTAATTTGCTGCTGAAAGTTGTAGATCCGGTATGAGGAAGAGGTGGAATTTCATCTTTAGAAATAAGGGGCAGCTGATTTGCGATACTCTCTTGTGCCGCCTGAGAGCTTCTAGTCTCAGTACTAGGCAGGAGGCTCCAGAGCTCACCAGGAGCTACGAGACCGATATCCTCTAATTCGGCGGTAAATCCAGCTTTTAATGAACTTTCATTCTCACTTTTATAAGCATGTAAAAAAACCCTCGGTGATTCAAAAGGATTTTCTTTATAGGCCTTAACTGCTTCCCTCAAGACATAGCTATTCAAAAGTTGAGGTAACCGATTCTCAACTGCTTTTTTTATAGCTCCAAACTCGGTGGTGGATTTGCCTAATTCTATTAGCTTTGCATTCGCGTCAGAGCTCTCTGTTTGACTACTTTCAATGATTGCTCTATCCGATGTTATTTGTCCTTCCAGTTCGAGCAGAAGCGCCTTATCTTTACTATTTTGTTCCTCAATGAAAACGTTTTGTTCCAGTGATTTTGCTATCCAAGTAGATACTTGTTGGATTTTCTGTTGGGTTTCTACAAGTTTTTTTTCTTGATCACGAATAGGATTTTCTTTTATAGCAGCCCCAAATAGCATGAGTGTTTTCGTTTCCTTGTTCCACTGATCAATTTGTTCCCCATTCCTTTTAATGGTCCCTTCTCTTTCTTGAATCATCTGCTTGATATTACTGTGCTTCACCCCACTTGATTCGATTCTCTCTTCAAGTGCTGGTACCTGTATCTTTTTAGTCCTAATCACTTCTGCCGTATTCGCTTTGGTTTTCTTGAGATATTTTTCTAGTGCTGCCAACTTCTCACTATACGTGGCTTTGGGGGAAAGCTTACAATCAACATTTTTGGCAAAAGTATCGATGGTAGCATGATTCTGTTGTTTGAATAGATCCTTAAGACTTTTGTATCGGCTTTCAGCTACATCAACGGTTTGATCGGGATTGTCCTGGACCGATTCAAAGACTTTGGTTGCTGGCCCGCCACCTCTCGCTTCTTCAAAAGGAGAGAGGGGCAACTCTTCGACAATCTCAGATTTTCTTTTTTCAGCTTGGAGAACATCGACTTGTTTGGCAGCCTTCCTCAAACCAAAGAACCTCAAAACAAGATCAACTACACGCGCGAGTAAGCTGCCTTTTGCGGCTGTAGTGAGACTGATCGCGCTATGATCAAAAGATTGTGGCTTGGCAGTGTTCGGCCGAGGGGTTTTAGGAGTGCTACCGAATGCCTCTTGAGCCTTTGCGAGAGTTCCCGTAGAAGGCGCCTCTGAAGCTCTGAAGCGGGGAGGTTCGCCCCCTCTGCTAGCAGGTGTTACCATCTTTCCTCACTCCTATCTAAATGATGCATTTGGAAGCGCGGATCAGCTCTTTGATCTCGTGCATGGACTTAGCCACACCAAAACCTTTGAGTTTCTGCTCCACAAATTCGCACATTCTCTCATGGTGGATGTCCCCCTCTTTGAGGTTGTAGATCGCCTGATCCACATTGTCCACATGAGCAAAAAGCGGCTCTTCAAGCGCATAGTGAAAGACAAAACTATTCACCAAATCGTGCAATTCAATTTCTGAAAGCTCTTTTCCTTTGTAACGATTCTCGATATGCATGCAGTGCTCTTTCAGAGATTCTATCACCTGCTCACGCACCTTCATCAACTTCTCCATCTTCGCTTTCACCGTCTTCTGCATCTCTGGAGATTTATCCCTCCCAAGTGCGGAAACATCGTTGTAACGGCTATTGATCGAGTTGAGCAGCTGAAGCTGTTTCTTGAGATCGGATTTTGAACTATTGAAAAGATTGTCGAGTTTATCTTCCCAATCAAACTCAAAACGGACCTTCTCTTGGAATTGAATTTTAATAGACATAATTACCTCATTAAACACAATTAACCTATGTGTTAATATTAATAATAAAATTATTCTTTGGCAATTTATTTATTTTTGGTTAATATGGGAATTATGGAAACAAAGCTTAAGATCGAAGGGATGCACTGCGTCAGTTGTGAATCTCTGATAGCCAATGCCTTAAAACAGGTTCCTGGCGTAACTGATGCGACGGTTAGCTTTGTCTCCTCAGAAGCAACGGTGGCCTCCAAAGAGGGACAAGCCCACCCGGAAAAATACATAGCTGCCGTACAGTCAACTGGTTACAACGCTTATCTATTGGCGGAGGCTGAAACAGCCAAAACCGAGGAGAGATACTTCAAGCGCCAAGC
>JAAKFT010000075.1 GCA_011064935.1 Chlamydiota bacterium
GAACTGAGGTGCCGATATTATCAAAAGTGGTCGCCATGATCATCCCAGCGAGTGAGAGGGCATAGATCCGTAGATAGCTCATCACATCAGCGAAGACCCCAATCACGAGCATAACCTCGCCAAGACCTGCCATTTTCTTTTGGATAACTGCCAAAACCATAGCGAGACCCAAGCCAGAAAAGAGCATATACATCCCTATTTTCGCTCCTCCGATGGGATCGATGTGCAGGATGTAGTGGCCGAGGGAGACTGCCTTTAAAATGGAGGGGAAGAAGAGGTAGCAGCCGGCCATAAAGATAATCCATCCGACGCCAGCCCAATGTCTATCGAGATAGCGGAGAAAAGAGAGCATAATATGGATCGTTCCGATGAAAATCACCAGTTCCATCATCACGTTGTCAGAAAATTGATTGAAGATGGGATAGGTTGTCTTCCCTTCCTTGATCTGGACGCCCCCCATGATAAAGGCTTCAGGGGTTGTCGCCGTGGCTAAATTTGGAAATTGCTCAATCAACTCGTCATAGGCTGGTCCTTTGCTTTTGATCAGATAGTCGGTTTTCATGTTGACCATCCATTTCAAAAGAGTGAAATCACGCAATTTACTATCCGGAGGGACTTGAACACCCAAAAAGGAGGTGGTCATCACTCCCCAAATAATGCAACCGATAGAGAGCGAGGTGCTCAAGAGAATGACTCGTCGCACCAGTCCTCCCCGCTTTCCATATTTAAAGAGCAGGAAGAGTGAGATGCCGAGTAGAAGAAGGCCATAGCCGGCATCGCCGACGATCATGGAGAAAAAAAGGCCGAAAGCGCCAAAAACCCAAATTGAGGGGTCGCGGTCGTGGTTCGAGGGGACATCATAGATTTTAACCAGATCTTCGCCAAGACGAGCTGCACCTTTGTTTTCGAGGTAAGTAGGCACTCGTTCATTCTTTTCGATTTTTATGATGGAGACATAAATTTGGAGCTCTCCAGCCAACTGCTCGAACAGATGAATTTTATCTTTTGGAACCCACGCTTCAACGGCAAAAATATCTCCATCGATGTAACTCTCAGAACGCAATGTGGACTCTTCGAGGTGGTATTGGTTGAGCGCTTTTAGGAGTCCTTCTTTAAGAAATCTCTTGTGATGAGAAAAACGAGAGAGGGCGATTTCACACTCATCGATCCGTCTTTGGATACTGGCTATCTCTTGTTGCAACTCTCCAAGCGAACGGTCAAAAACCATTTCGATGAGACCTTCATAACTTTGAGGCTTTTCGTTGATCGCCACATAGTAGGTGAGCTCGTAGGCCGAACCCACATAAATAACTTCATCGCACTTTGTGGCACCGATCTCCCCCTTTTTCTTAGAGAAGAAAAATTGGATCTTCCTCTTAGCCTCTTTTTCTAGAGCATGGAGGTTGGGAAGGGAAAAGTCCCCAAAAGGTACAATGCGAGCGATCTCTTTCTCCAAAACCCTCGCTTTTTCAGCGAGTTGCTCCAGCTCCTCCTTCCTCTCGACGATATTCTGAGCAATCACGATGGCAGAGTAGTAGTCTTGAGAAGGTCGAACTTCTTCTACAGGAACGATGGTTCGCAAGACGTGGAGCGCATCAGTGAAGGTTTGGACCTCTGAAGGGATCTCTTGAGAGGGGGGCTTGTGACTGATAAACTCGGCCGCACCCAGCTGCTGCGCACGCTCAAAAAAATGATCTTGCCGACTCCAGTGACCCACTACAAGACACTTATTAACATCCATTCTCATGAGACAGCCTGTCGGGTTTGTTTCGCCTTCCGCTCCATAATCTTGGTCTTCGCAACTTTGGATTGCGAGACGGCAGCTAGCTCTTGGTCTCCTAGGAAGACTTTAATCTTTCGGATATTCTCGGTAGTCTTCGGAATAAGGTTTTTCTCAAAAAGGTTGACACGTATGGAAACCTCTCGGAGCTCTTTTTCTAGCGCTTCCCTCTTCTCTTCGGCGACGCGAACTTTAGCTTTGGCGATCGCCATCTGCCGTAACCGATCTACAGCGGCATCGAGCCAAGCTGGAGTCGCAAAGAGGGAGTATTCAAAAGGCTCAAAGGAAACTCCTTCAAAAATAGGGATCTCAATGCCGGCTATATTATCATAGTGTTTTTGAATCTCAACGACTTTCGCAGCCAGCTTCAGATCAACCCCAAACTTTTCGCTCAAGAGTGCGCTGGCATGAGAGACTTGGAGCCTATCAGCGTGAAAGGCATTCTCAAGAGAAACAACCTCTACGCGAGCCTCATTGACCTCACCCTGGAGCAGCGATTTTTTCAATTGAAGGGTTGGGAGATACTTCAAAAGCTGCTTGAAACGGATCTGCTGAGCGCGCAGCTCAGTTTTTGTTAACTTTACGTCATCCATGAATCTGTCCGTAAATTATATTCTTACAGATTTTGCATAATTGTTGGATAGCTTTTGGGGTCCACGATGCAGGCAATATTCCTATAATATTGCCCAAGAGCGGAACACGAAAGCTATCCAATAAGAATGTGAAAGGTGTGAGGATAGAATGTATGGATAGGTTCATCATCCTGGCCAGTATTTGTCAATAAATGCATGTTTGATCCCCACTTCCTGACGAGAGAAACACTCCGCAAGAATTTCCCACCCCAAATCAAGGGCCTCGTCAACGGTGATGTTGACCTCGAGGTTCATCATCTTCTTCTCAAAAAGTTCTGCATAGGCCAGCAATTTCTCATCCCACCGAGAGAGTCTGAAGCCCATCGACTGGCGCTCTCGCGATTTCTTCGACTCCGCATAGAGCCGAATCATCGCGTTGGCCACATCTCCATGATCTTCCCGCGTCACCTTTCCGATAACCAGCTGCTTCAAGCGGGAGAGCGATCCAAACGGATCGATCGATCCATTGTGGAGGTAGAGCTGTCCTTCAGTGATATAACCGGTATTGTCTGGAATGGGGTGAGTGACATCGCCCCCAGGCATGGTCGTCACACTGACCAACGTAATTGAGCCGCTACCTTCTATATCGACAGCTTTCTCATAACGAGCTGCCAGGTCAGAGTAAAGCGATCCGGGGTAGCCCCGGTTGGAGGGAACCTGGTCCATGGTGATGGCGATCTCCTTGATCGCATCGGCAAAGGCTGACATATCTGTTAGCAAGACTAGCACATTTTTGCCAGCCGTCGCAAATTTCTCAGCGCAAGCTAGAGCCATATCTGGGGCTAAGATACACTCCACAGCAGGATCGGTTGCCTGATGGACAAACATGACCGTCTTTTGAGTGGAGCCGGCCGCCTCTGCATTGTCAATAAAAGCTTGATAGTCGTCAAAGGTGAGCCCCATACCTGCAATCACCACCACATCAGCATCGGTCTGATTGGCAATTCGCATCAAAAGAGGGTTGTAGGGCTCTCCTGGGATGGAAAAAATGGGAATCTTCTGAGATTTGACAAGACAGTTGAAAACGTCGATCATCGGGATATTGGTCCGCACCATCTGTCGCGCAACAACACGCCGGACCGGGTTGAAAGAAGGGGTGCCAATGGGAATTTGTTCACCGATAATCTCAGGCCCTCCATCGATCACGACACCAGCACCATTGAGCCTGCGCCCTAAAAGCCCCGTTCCATAGGTCGCCTCCATCTGCCGTTTGAGAAATATCACCTTATCGCCCGTCGAAATACCACGGGTCCCTCCAAAGACCTGAAGGGTTACCTGGTCCCTTTCAAACTGCAAAACCTGCGAATAGGTAGAAAGTCCATCACTCTTATCAATCCTAGCGAGTTCACCAAGACAGCTTCCCTCTGCAGTGACGGTAATCAAGTTACCGCGCATATCGTTGATTCTATCGTGTACTTTCTTCATATTTTACTTTCTTAGAGGTTTCGATCGTCTCGTGAATTTCATTCATAATCTTCTTATATTCCTTCGACTCAAAGGGAACGGAGTTCATATTTTTGATTCTGCTCTGCAATAAAATAAAATACTCTCGTGCTTTATCGCGATTTTGAAAATCAAAAGAGGTCTCAAAGATGCGATTAATCAGTTCAAAGAGCGGAATTTGACGTTTGAGAGGACAGTAAGAATCCACTTTATCAAAAGCGTTCTGTTGAAGATAGCAGAAGTCATAGAGTTCGGCTTTGAGATGAATGACCATATCTTCCAAAGACGTCCCCTCTTCTCCAACCACCTCCATCCGTTTGCCTATCTCATCTCCCTCTCTCAAAATCTGACCGCTTCGTTGGACCATCTCCCCCCATTTTGGAGTGTGATGTTCTAGCTCTGCGCTGACAGCATCCACATATTTCGACCACGAGATCAGCGAATCAATCGCAGGGTAACGGCGAGCATCCGACCTAGCTCGTGAGAGACCACAAAAGGCCCCCACAACCGCCAGAGTAGCCTGCGTTACGGGCTCCTCAAAGTTACCTCCCGCTGGGGAAACCGCTCCGCAGATGGTGATGGTGCCTCTCTTTCCATTATTCAAAGAGTAGGCTCCGCCCCGTTCATAGAAAGAGGCAATACGAGAAGCGAGATAGGCAGGGAAGGCCTCTTCTCCAGGAATCTCCTCCAACCTCCCCGACATCTCGCGAAGCGCTTGGGCCCATCTTGAGGTCGAGTCAGCCAAGAGCAGGATGTCCAACCCCATCTGCCTGTAGTACTCAGCAATCGTAATACCCATGTAGATCGAAGACTCTCGAGCTGCCACAGGCATCGACGACGTATTACAGATAATAACTGTTCGAGACATCATCGGATCCCCAGTATGAGGATCGGTCAATTCAGGAAACTCTTTTAGAACTTCCACCACCTCAGCGGCCCGCTCTCCACAAGCAGTCAAAATGACAATGTCCACCGAAGCGTATTTAGAGAGGTGATGTTGCAAAACCGTTTTTCCCGCTCCAAAGGGTCCTGGCGTACAAAAAGTCCCCCCCTTCAATATCGGCATTTGCGTGTCGATGACCCGGAGACCGGTATCCATCATTCTGCTAGGCTTGATTTTCTCCCCATGAAAGAGGGGCATCTTTACAGGCCACTTCTGAACCATCGTAAAAACAAAATCTTCGCCTCTCTCATCTTTTCCTTTCGCCACCACCGTATCGACTGTGTACTTTCCAGGCGATATCACCCAAGTGATCGTCACCTTTCCAAAGAAAGAGAAAGGAACCATGATTAGATGGTCAAAGCGACCTTCTTTGGTTGACCCCAAAGTGTCGCCACGCTCGAGCATGTCCCCTACTTTTGCTTGAGGGAGATAATCCCATTCTACCGTACGATCTATTGGAGAGATATTGAGCCCCCTAGGAAGGAAATACCCCGACTCCTTTGCCATCTCTTCCAAGCGATTTTGTAAGCCATCAAAAATCGACGAGAGAAGCCCAGGCCCCAATTCCGCTTCCAACAGATCACGCGTGAAACGAACCGGAGTCCCAAATTTGACGCCTCGAGTGTCTTCAAAAACCTGAAGCTTCACTTCATCGCCAACTATCTCGATCACCTCAGCTTTTAGGGAGAGGTTATCGACCTCAACAAAGCCAACCTCACCTTGCCGAACGTTACCCTCAAATTTGGCCTGCAAAAGGTTCCCAAAAGCCCTCACGACCATTCCTTTTGTCTCCGCTGCTGACAAATCCATTATTGAACGCCCTCTTCTATTCTATCTATGATTTCTATTCCCTTCTGGACATTGAGCTCCAGCCACTTCTCAATGATAAGCAGCTGAGCTGCATACCCTAAAATCCTGTCGAGCGAAAAGATCTCGCTGCCAAAAAAATCTTGCAACAGATCAAAGCGATATTCATAGAGCGCTCTGTGCAACTCTACCGGAGCGTTAGCGAACTCCTCAAAAATCGGTTTGAGTTCTTTGTACTCAAAAGGTGGCTCATAAAATTTCGCATCTTTTTGAGCAAGAATCTGAGCCACAATCGGATCTGTTGGATCTTCGAATTGAAGTTCCACTTCTACACGCTTGCCCAGTTTTTTCGCGCGAAACCCTACCATCACGAGCCGCCATTCGCGCTCAAAGTTGAAATACTCCTTCAAAAATCCGCTCTCATTCTCCTTCTCATCCTCTAAAAAGCGACTCATCAAAAGATAAAAATTGTCAGCTTTCTCCTCATTGGAGTGGTATTTTTGAAGAAACTCTCTCAGATAGTCAGGAAACTCCTCTTCACCAGGCCAACTAAGCTCTATCACAGCTTGTTCCAGCTCTTCCTGATTGAGATTTCCCCTTGGGTCTATCGGCTCACCCGTCCACAGAGCTCGCAGATTCTCAATATCGACCAATCTCAGAAACCGCTTGATCCTCTCAAGCCCTTCGTCCGACATATTCACACTAAGAAATTCCTTAAACTCAGGATAGCCCAGAGCCGGAACGTGTCCAATTTCAAGGTGCGGCAGAAGACTGGCGAGAAAATAGTACTGTTTCATTGTTCAGCTTTGGAAAAGTAAAGCGTGGAACTCTTTTCGAATATACTTTTCCAAAAGTTCCTGAATTGCTGTATCGCTCAAATCCAGAGTGAGTTTTCGGTCGTGCATCTTTATTTGGACACCACCGAGAAAATCACCCGTAATCATCCCTTCTTCATGAAGTTTCGTCAATATTTGCTTCGTGAGATGAGCATTGACTTTCTCTGCAGGAACTGCCTTTGGAATAAGAGCTGAAAAGTCGGCACTAGACCCCTCTTTTTCTATCGCCTGTACAAGGGCTGTAATTAACGCTGCAGCAACCTTGGGATCAGCCGTATGACTCTCCACCCAATCTGAGAGCCCCTCATTGAACAACTTGCCCTCAATATTCTGTCGAAGCCCTTCCATAGCCTGCTCAGAAGCTTGCTTTAGTGAGCTTTTAAATAATTTCTGGTCCTTTTCACGCTGTTCTTTAGCCGCCGCCAGCAATTCAGACGCCTTTTTCTGCCCCTCAGCCACAATTTCTTCAGCTTTCTGTTGCGCCTGCTCAAGTACCTTTTGCGCCTCCAGCTTAGCAGGTTCAATGGTCTCATCCCTAAGAATCTCGCAAATTTTTTTAATTTTATCTTTGCCAGTTTCTAGATTGTCCATTATTTTAACCTCCAAGGCGAGAATTGATTGTTTGCGTCTAAGTGGAGATAAGAATCACAAAATGTCTCTTAAAATTCAAGGATTTTGGGTCGACTGGGAGGTCTGTGATGCCATATAAAAAACTACTCATCTGTCTAGCGCTAATATGCTGTTCAAATCTTTTTGCAGCAAAGCGAAATAAAGCGGATATCCCCAAGGTAAACCACGAGAGCGAAGTAGTTGCAACTGAGAAACCCTTTGCCCTCACTCCTCCGAAAGGGTGGCAGTACATCAAGGATAAGGCTCAACTTCCCGGCAAAGTAGAACTCCTCTTTGTGGGAGCCGGAACCACGGGGCAGTTCACCCCTTCGATCAATCTGGCAACCGAAGAAACACTCCTCCCCGTTGAAGAGTACATATCCCTGGCCAAGAAATATCACGAATCACAGGGAGATACCCGCTGCACCCCACTGGGCTCACTAGACACCCAAGCCGGTCCAGTCCAACTTCTTCAGATTGATCGTAAAACGTCCTGGGGCGATGTCCGCTTCATCCAAGCCTCATTGATTAATGCAGGCCAAGCCTATGTCATCACCGCAACTTGCTTGCAAAAAGATTTTAACTCCTATTGTTCCCCGTTCTTTCAAACCATTCAATCGTTTACTATTTTTGGTGAAAATGCTAGATATGGATCAGAATGAAAAAATCGATAGTAGTCATCACCGCCCTGCTCCTGGTCTTAGTCCGCGTTAATCCGGTTTTAGCCGGCGGAAGCTGTGCAGCCAACTACACTTCCTGCTCACCTCAACCCCACCCCTCTCAATCTTCTTCCTGCCAACCTCAATCCTGCTATACCCATCCAGAGAACTGCCCCTCAGCCCCTGTCTGCGGAACAGAGTGTAGTTTAAATATACTCTCCATGACCCTCCCGATTCTTCTTGTTGGAGGAGTCATCGCAGTTATTCTCTCT
>JAAKFT010000076.1 GCA_011064935.1 Chlamydiota bacterium
ATCCAGGATCACCACTGACCTTGACCATATAGTGGATCTGGCCATCCACCATCAGATGGGTGGGATACTCGACAAAACGGAGCTGAACCACATGGGCTACCACTCCGATAAGCAAGATCCAGGATGTGATTCTCTGCCAGCTATAGGCACGGTTGCGTTTGAATTGTGAGAGTGCTGGAGAGCTGCCATCGGTCTTGAAAGAGTTGGGCTTGCCGGTTATGAGATAGATCGTACCCCATATCATGTGAATCAAAAAAGGAATCCCCAGAAAAACCACTTCTATGACGGGAAGAAAGGGAAGCTTGTAGATGTGGTTGACCATTGCGATAAACCCTTGCCCACTATCTTTGGCATAGATAGCCGCAAGAGAATTTACAAAAAAGTGTTCGCAGAGAAAGACGACCAACCAGAGGCCTACGATAGAGTGGAGTCGACGTAAAACAAAGGCTCTAGGAAGCTTTGAGGGCTTTTCCGAGATGAGTTTTTCTTCAATAGCAGATGTTGTCATAGTACCAACTCGCGGAAATCAAGAAGTGTCGACAATAGTGAAAAATAGGGTGCTATGTCAATGCAAAGAAACGCTATATTTTGAAAAAGCGGCGGGCATTTGTCGTGGTGAGCTTGGCAAGTTCTTCGAAAGAGAGACCTAGCACTTCTGCCATCACATGGGGATGGGTCGCTGCTGCCTGGTAGATCCAGGGGTAACGGCTTGAGAGAGTCTCTCCTCTTTCGATCTCTTGGGGAGAGGTGTTGATGTTGATGATAGCTTCAATACCCGCCTTTCCACAACCTGCGCAAGCAAATCTATCCCTCCAGATTCCGCGCAATTAGAGAACCCCATTTCGGATTTCTGAAGGATTAACGATAGCTTAAAAAAACTATTTGTGAAAAACTTCCCCGTGAAAAGTGTCTGTATTTTTCAAACAAAGGAGGCGAAAATGAACAGATTTCGTAAATATCTAACAGTAGTCTGTACATTAGTAATGATCGGCACATCTTTCAGTGCGTTTGCCAACTTTTTGGTAGTCACTCCCGAGCAAGTAAGCGTGACGCCAGAAGGTCTATTTGTAAGCATCAATGGAATCTCATTGGCAGTAGAATCGCTCAATATCGCAAATGATGGACACATCGTTGCAATTCCAATTCCAAGCCCATACGCAGCTATATGTCCTAATTGTGGTCACGATACCTATACTCCAGGAAGAACATGTTCAACATGTGGTTTTCCAATTTGGGATGGTGACATGAAGATCAAATGAGAAACGTTCTTTTAGCAGCTTTTCTCCTGTTTTGCTCTTTAGAAGGAACGGAAGTTTCAGAAAAACTTCAATCTATTCCTCCTAAGGACAAGGAGAAAATCGAGTTCTTTTTTTCTTACCTGGTTCAACGTGATAACTTGGGCTTTGTGCTTTTTGGCAATACAAAAACAGCTGCGTTTTGTTCCATTCCAATCGTATGCAACTACGCCCTTGTCCCCAAATTAGTTACAAAAACTCCACTCCAATATCAAAAAAACTTAAAACAGTCTTGGGCGGTTTGGGCTCGTTACAGAACTAGATTTAAACACCCAAACATTATTGTTTGCGAAGAACATGATCGTTTCAATAAAAGTGCATTTTTACAGTTGATTTTTATAGATAAAAGAAAATTAGCGCATCTTCTTGAACAATACCGGGAGGATTTTGAGGAAGTTTTAGGCGAGAATTTTTCTTCAGCAGATTTTATCGCTAAAATAGAGAAAAAGAGGAAGTTGAGGCCACTCATTAATCGTGACGAAAAATTGCTTGGACTCATATTGGGATTCGGAAAAGAGTCCTCTACCGGATTTAAAAATATGCAAAATGAAGAAGCTGCGGATCCAAACTTCAAAATGGCGGGTCGCAGACCAAAAGCATGTTGCATTGTCCCTGTGAGCTTCAGAGGAAACCCAGACTCTACAGAAGTAAAAGCTCTTGTCGAAACTTACACAAAAGAGATTCTAGAAATTGAAGACATCTTCAAAAGTGACTCCTTCCTCACAGATATTCTTGAAAAATTCTGCTCTCCTTGAACCTCTCTCATCTATAGGCGAGAAATAATAACCTGAACTTCGGGTTCAAAGTTTAAAAAAGCGGCGAGCATTTGCCGTGGTGAGTTTGGCAAGTTCTTCGAAAGAGAGACCCAGAACTTCTGCCATCACATGAGCAGTCTCAACAAGATAGGCCGGTTCATTGGGTTTCCCACGATGACTTTGTGGTGCCAGAAAAGGTGTGTCGGTCTCTATGAGCAATCGAGAGTGTGGAACTATTTTGGCGCACTCACGTAGTTCCTGGCTCTTTTTGAAAGTGACGATACCGCTAAAAGAGACCATCCAACCTCGCGCAAGCACAGTTTCTAGCTCTTTCATGCTTCCGGTAAAACAGTGGAGCAGAGCAGGGCCTTTTTGATAGTGCTCATCAGCGACGGCAAAAAGATCATCAAAAGCTTCGCGACAATGGATCACGACAGGAAGGTGGCACTCTTGTGCGAGTTGAAAATAACGGGCGAGAAAAGCCCGTTGGACTTCGGGCGTAGAGTATTTATAAAAATAATCCAGACCTATCTCACCGATAGCCACAAGGGCTCCTAAGCGGGCTTTTTGGGCGATCGGCTCAAACTGTTCCTCGCCAACTTTCGCTACATCATGGGGATGAGTCGCTGCTACCTGGTAGATCCAGGGATGGCGGCTTGAAAGAGTTTCTCCTCTTTCAATCTCTTGGGGAGAGGTATTGATATTTATGATCGCTTCAATACCAGCAGCTTTGGCGCGCGCAATCATTGCTTCAGGATCATCCTTCAGAGTGGCAAAGGTCAAGTGAGCGTGAGAATCAATCAACATTGACAGTCTGCGAAGAGGTATCCAAGTTACCGAGATAGTCTCTCAAAACGGTTGTCGAAAGCGTCTGAGGCAAAATCTGTGGAGGTGCGTTGGGGTCTGAAGGATATAACACATAGACTGGTACACCGCTCCGTCCGAGCCTTTGAAGCTCTTGGGTGATGAGAGCGTCTTTTTTCGTCCAATCGGCTACCATCTTAGTCACTCCTTTCTCTTCAAAAAACTGCTCGACCTCCGAGGAGTGCAAGGTCATCTTATTGGTCTGACAGATCAGACACCATTTGGCGGTGAAATCCACAAAAACCGGACTGCCTGACTGGCGCATCTCCTGCACTTTCTCGGGCGAATAGGCCAACCAACCTTCATCATTGACTGCAACTGGAAGGGCAAAGTCGTGTGCTTTCGCCAGGTTGGTTGTCTTGACAACACTTCCGATTCCTAAAGCGAAGAGGAGTAGAGTGGCTACCATGGCGATCGTTCGGGTGGTTCTTCGCTTGACCGGTGTCGCCCATCGCCCAAAGATCCAAGCTCCAATCGCGATTATAATCAAAGAGGCGAGAAGAATAAAGACAGCCATATTATCGGTCTGAGCCCCGAAGACCCAGACGAGCCAGGCCACCGTGATCATCATCACAAAGCCCATCAGATGCTTGAAAATTATCATCCAGTTGCCAGGCTTAGGCAAGAAGCGCACCAGACGAGGAAAGGCGGAGAAAAGAAGGTAAGGGGCAGCCATGCCCAGTCCCATCGAAGTGAAGATCGAAAGTGCCTGCGCCGAAGGAAGGGTCATCGCAAATCCAAGAGCTGGACCTAGCAGAGGGCCCGTACAAGGGGTAGCGACCAACGTAGCGAGTACACCGCTCAGAAAAGAAGCGATGAGTGGTGAGGAGGAAGCTTTCTCAGATTTTTGTCCCAGCGATATGAGCGAAGAGCCCATTTCAAACACTCCAAAAAGACTCAATCCCATCAGAAAAAGGATCGACGCTAAAATCGCGACAAAGAGTGGTTCTTGCAGCTGGAATCCCCAGCCAATCTGCTCTCCATAGGCTCTGAGCACCAAGAGCGCCCCTGATAAGATCCAAAATGAGACGAGTACCCCCAAAGTAAAGAGAACGCCATGTTTTAGGACCAAGGACCTCTTTTCATGGGCCATTTTGACAAAACTCATAATCTTCAAGGCGATCACCGGCAAGACACATGGCATCACGTTGAGAATCAGACCACCAAGAAAGGCCAATCCAAGGGTCATCATAAAGGCTGAAGTGGTGGCTGCAGTGGTGGCTGCAGCTGCAGAAGAAAATGCTGTTATTTGGCTATCGATCTGAATGGCTCTTTTGATCTGACGCCCCTTTTCCGAAACCAGAAGCACTCCCTTCACATGAGAAGGGTTCTGACTACCAGGATGGGCTTTTTTTACATTCAGAGTGAACCCGTTACTCTCTATTTGAAGGGTCTGAGGAGCCCCGAGATCGACCACTTCTGACTCTTCCGGAATAAAGAGCAGTTCTTCGATTTCTCCAAAAGTGCCCGGAACGGGCGCAAAGTTTAAAATAATCTCTTCAGCCTGCGCTGCGACAGTCAGCTCTCCACGATCATTTCCAAGGGATTGAGGTAAAAGCTCACGAGTCTTGGAGAAAGTGGCTGACACTTCGGTATTCTTTTCAGGGAGTTTCTCTTGAACTGGTAGGGAGAAATTAAGACGAGCCGTACCCGGAACACACTCTTCGTTACAAGCTACCCAGCTCACATCTGCACCAATCGTAATCTCTGTATCGGAAGCAAGTGTTTCTGGCGGAGTTAATTGGGCTAGAAGCAGCACCGAATCGGTATATCCAAAGCCGACCTGGGACTGGGTATCAAATTTTTGAGGATAGGGCCACATCAGAGGGCCGGCCTCAAATCCCTCAGGCAGCTGCCAAGTCACCTTTGTGGGGAAACCCGAATCACCTGGATTAACCCAATAAGTATCCCAACCACTGGCCATATCGAGCTCAACCCCGACCCAAAAAGGACGGCCTGGCTGAATCGACATCTCTTCTGCAACCAATTTGGCTTGAACTGGCTCTGCTTCAGCAGCAAAACTGACAAGCGGAGCGAAGAAAAGAATTAGGCAAGAAACATAGAAAGCTTTTAATTTCACAACTTTACCTTTCGTTTTTAAGAAAACTATTGTATACAACAAAGCAATAATTGTAAAGGATAGAAGATATGTTTATATTGGCCGCTAACCCTGTTTTTGAGGCTTATCGCCAGTCTGATTTTTTTGGTAAAACTATTTTTATTTCCCTGCTTTTTCTCTCTATTATCACCTGGGTGATCTTCATCAAAAAATGGTTTATACAGAGAGAAACGAAATGCAAAGGAAGCAAAATCCAAGAGGTGTTTCAAAAAAATCGATTAAACCCCCTCGGATTCGACCTCTCAACTTTTCAGCTCCACCCCTATTCTGCCATCTACCAAACCCTAAAACAGCAGACTATAGAACTTTTGAACAAAAACCGTTCCGTTGCCCATGACAACAAAAAAGTTTATCTCTCTCGCTCCGACATTGACCTTATCGATGCCAATTTGATGACCACCATCTCAGGACAAAATAAAATTTACGAAAAAAATCTCTTTATACTAGCGACGATCGTCAGCTTAGCCCCCTTTCTCGGGCTCTTGGGGACGGTCTGGGGCATTCTCCTGACCTTTTCTGAGCTACAACAGGGAGTTTCAGCCAATGCCAACGCCGCTGTCATGGGAGGGCTCGCCATGGCACTTGGGACGACAGTTTTAGGCCTTCTGGTCGCCATTCCTGCGCTCATCGCCTACAACTCACTCAAGTCATCGCTCGCCCATATCGTGACCGATATGGAAAATTTTTCTCATCTCCTATTAGCCTCCGTGGAGATGCAATACAGAAAAGTCGATGTTTAATAGCCATGCGTAGAAAGCGCCCATCACTCGAAGAAGCCACCATGAACCTCACTCCATTGATCGATGTGGTCTTTGTTATCCTAATCATGTTTATTGTCGTCGCACCACTACTGGAGATGGATCGTGTCGAGCTGGCTCCTGGCCCCCCACTGCAAGGCGATAGAGTGGTGGCTATCCAAGAGAACAGCCCCATCACCTTACACGTTTTCGCTGACAATACCGTCACTCTCAACCAGCAGAAAATCAACCTTGCCCAACTCTCCACCTACCTATCGATGGCAAGAACCAAAAATCCCCAAGCAAAACCCCAACTCTTCCATGATCGAAAGGCGATGTTTGGTACCTATCAGATCGTTAAAAATGCCGTTGAAGAGGCCGGATTTCCCGAGATGGATGTGATTTTAAAACCAGAGTAGCGATGCGTCTTATTCTCATTATT
Organism: Chlamydiota bacterium; assembly: GCA_011064935.1. Taxonomy (GTDB): domain Bacteria; phylum Chlamydiota; class Chlamydiia; order Chlamydiales; family JAAKFR01; genus JAAKFT01. The sequence goes on from JAAKFT010000076.1 coordinate 6,213, forward strand.
GCCTTCTGCCATCTCATTGTTATTCTTGTTCTCGGCAGCGGCATCCGTGCCCAAAAACAGGAAACAATCCATCAAAAAGTGGCTGTTCAAACCATCACCCTACAACCCGCTCCACCTCAGAAAGCTGCCGCTCCAAAGCCAAAACCCACGCCTACCCCAACAAAGCCCGTCGCCGTCAACAAGCCCAAAGCCCCTACCAAACCTCCAAAAAAAGAGCCTACGAAAAAGCCACAGCCCAACAACCAACAAAAAGCCCTTTCGATGATGCAATCGGCCCTTGCCCAACTGGATAAACCGTCGACTCAGAAGAGACCGACCGTCGGGAAACTCGCCAGCGAATCTCTCAAACTACAGAGCACTGAGATCCGTTATTGCGACGAACTGATAGGCTATCTGCAAAACCTGCTCACCCTTCCGGAGCTGGGAGATGTGAAACTCAAACTCACCCTCTCCCGGGAAGGTAGAGTGCTCTCTTTAAACATTCTCACCTCCGGCAACGAAAAGAACCGTGTCTATATCGAAAAAACCCTCCCCTCGCTCACACTCCCTCCCTTCGGCGAGCAGTTCCTAGGAGAAAAAGAGCATATCTTTCCCATTACCCTCACCACAACCAGATAAACATTTTTTGCAAGGCGTGATTGACAATTAGTTGCTTGCGACTTACAATATTATCTAATGGTTTTACTAATGGAAGAAAATAATATGAGGTTATTATGATAGTTTCCAATAATTTTTGTCCCTTTGTCAGGCAGAGCCCGCAATCTTGAATTAACGGATGGTAAGCGTGTCGCACAATGTGATTTAGCTTACAGGGTAAGTTTAGCCGTTCTCATTTTGATAACTTGTCTGGCTTTATCTTGGTCGCCAACTGTTATTTCGGCATGCCTGATTAATTTTACTGAATTTCTAATATTAGGAGTTGTAATGATTAGTCCTAGTCTACTATTTGGAATTGGTGCAATAATATTTTGGCCGGGTTTATTCAATCGAACAATACTAAAAAAATCAGAGGCATTTGAAATCTATTCTAAATATACAGGGACAAACAGAAATACACTGATTCATAATTGGAAGGATATTCGTAATAAAAAACCGTCACCACCTGACGCATTGACTTATGCATTCCAAAGAGAAGTTATTGAACTCGGAAGATACGGGATCCTAAGCCAAAGCTATTCGAAAATACTAGCCGATCTTATTGGCCAGTACCTCAGTTGTGAGGAGCAGATCTTACAAGCAAGGGAATCATATCCCACGCGCATTGAGGAAGCGGAGCAAAAGCTAAAAGAAAATGCCAATGCCTACATAGAGCCTTATTTGCAGAAAGCGTATTTTCTTCCTAAGGAGCAAAAGGATTTACTCAAGCCCCTTATCGAAACATGCCTACAAGAGATAAGTGACCGTGATATAGCAGACTATCCTACGTCTGCGGTTTCATGCCTTCCATTAGAAGAGTCATTGACTTAGAGAGAGCTTTTCTGGTATCTCTTCTCCTCGATGAAAATTAGAACTCTCTCTATTTTTTTACTGCTTGCTATTGCAACTTCTCTTTTTGGTGAAGAGGAGATCGTTGTACCTCTGTCGGCGCAATCCGAGCTCTCTCCCCTCTTCCTCGACACTTTTGCCAATAACAGCGCCGGCTTTGATAAAAGTTATCTCGCGCAGCTAGAAAAGGTGCTCCACTTTGATCTCAACCACAATGGTAAAACAGCAGTCATTGCC
>JAAKFT010000077.1 GCA_011064935.1 Chlamydiota bacterium
AAACTATCAAAGCCACTCTAGAAGCCTCTAAAGCTGAATTAATGAAGCACGCTGAATTTATCCAGGACCGTGTTACTAGCGAAATGCATCGGAAGATTGTCTACAACGCAATTAACTTGACCATGTCGGTCTTGATGATCGTAGGAAATATTCTCATCATCATCGGCGCTCCACACACCCTTCTGATCGGTACGATTCTCACCTTCTCCTCAGCCGCGATCGACGCTCCATATTTGATTTCCAAACAGGTTGATAGAGAGGAAGGGTTTAGAAAAGTAGAAAAATTCTTCTCCAAAATCAAGCTTTTTCGACAGATGAAGAGTGTACCTGCTCCTCTAAAGCCTCTTTTTGGAAGAGCTGTTCTCCGTTAAGCCTAATCTAATAGACCGTAAGCGGTTCAGCAGGTTTATAGTTGTTGCGCCGCTTCCGCGGCGCAGTTCTTCTTATCCTGTTTCCCCACGTTCCGCTTCGCTACACGCGGGGCTATTGAGAGTTCGATCGCTACCGCGATCCATTGCTGCGATAGCGCTCTTTTGAATCCGCGATCATTTGCATTCTGGGTTCTCCACGCTTCGTTCACAGCAAAAATCTTTCGTCCGATTTTTATCATTTAAATTTTAAACCACTATAGCTACCCGGAGTAGGGAGGTGCTATCCTATGATCGCGGCAGCGATCGCACTCTTGCTAGCCCCGCGTGCAGCGAAGCGGAACGTGGGGTTTGTGGATTCATTAGAATTCGCGCCGCGGGAGCGGCGCGACAACTTTTGTTAATAATTTATTCTTTAAAACCCCTCTTTGTATTATTAACTCTCTTGATTATTTAAAATAATGTTAACATCTTGCAGTGGTGTTGTAAAAGTGGTATAATGGTTATAGAGAGATAGTTAACAAAGGAGGTGGGATATGAGTACTGAACTAAAAGTTCGAGCTCCATCCACCCTGCCGGTAAGCTTCTATCTTCCTTTCAGGGCGCCCGACCACGAAGCCATCAAATTAATGAAACAGGCCCTCAAGGGGGGTGAAGGGAGCTCTCCATCTCTCAAATCCCGCTGTAAACAGTTCGCGAAAGGTCTATGGGAAGGCTATAAAGACAAAAATTTCATGATGATCTTCTTTGAGGTGGTCTACGCTATTCCTTCTCGCGTGGGCAAGGTGGTCGTCGGGGAGATTAACATTCCTGCCCTAGCGTTCTTTGCTGTGCCGATCTATCTCTATCATACGGTGAAAGAGACCATTGACCGCGGTAAAATGGTTTACACGGCAATCAAGGTTAAGAGATGGTCAGATGCTCTCTACTACTTTCTCGGAGGTTCCAGCCGGGGAGGATTTGCTGTTGGTATCGCTGCCAAGCCGGTCGAACAGGTTTTCACACGGAAAGGGATGAAAGAAGATCCTGTTGTGAAGAAGGTCTTTAAAAAATATATTCCATCTTTTCAACTTGTCACCAGCACTATGAGCGGTATTCGCAAGGTGTGGGATATGATCCGGGCGGTAAAAGCTAGTCGACGATTTAAAAGAGATGCCAATGAGCCAGGAAAGCTCGGAAAGGCATTTGAGATATTTGAGAAGCATTGGGATGGTCCTTCAAAAGCTGATTTTGCAGACGAGACTATTCTCAAGTTTGAACGGAAGACCTTTGAGGGGAGTCGTTCTACCAGTTGCAAGCGGTATAGCCGTCTGAAAGAGGAGTCGGATATTTTGAAGAGTAGAGCTTTGCAGGTGATGGGCCTCTGTTTTGAGGGTTTTGATGAGAGTATTCAAGCTATGAAAAGGACTACTATGCTCAGCGACATTCCTGAGGGTCAGAAGATTGTGAATTGGCATGCAAAAGTTCAACAATTGAAAGAGCATATTGAAAAATCAGAGACACTACCTGCGATCAGCAGTGAGATTAAGCTCTTCGAGGAGTTGATCGAGACGCTGTCCAAATCGACAGATGAAAGGTTCAAAGTTATCAAAGAACGCTTGGAGGCTGATAAGCGCGAGCTTGAAGAGTTGGTTGCATCGGGTGATTATCTCGTCGATAGGATGAAGAGCGAAATCCATCGCAAGATAGCCTACAATGCGATTGAGATCTTTATGTCTATCCTGATGATTTCGGGGGGAGCGTTGGCTCTCGCGGGCTCTGGGCAGCTTGGGGCCTATTTCACTCTGAGTTCGGCGATTATCGATACCATCTATATTCTCTTTGATCGGATAGATGATGAGGAGGGGTTTAGAAAGATCGAATCGCTCTTCAGAAGTTTGACTCCAGCGCCGCATCAACTAGTTGCCCTGCCTGAAGTATGATCTGATGATCACAGGAAAACTCCTTGGGTGAAGTAACAAAGACCTGGCCGAGGGAACCGAGTTTTTCGAGAAAATGCTCTTTTCTTTGCTTATCCAGACTAATCCCTAGATCGTCGATGCACATCAACGGCAGTTCGCCTGTCAGTTCTTTCAATCGGGTCCATTCTGCTAGCCGGAGGGCTGCTGAGCAGCTTCTCTGCTCGCCCTGGCTGGCAAAGTAGCGGGCTTCTTTTTCTTCAAAAAAAATGGTGAGATCATCGCGATGGGGGCCGAAGAGGGTAGTGGCTACTTTGGCCTCTTTCTCACGGATTTTGTCGAAGTGGGCGAGGTAGGCGGTTTCGTCGTATTCCAGAGCTTGAGAGCGGTAGCGGAGGGTGATGTGGCTGGATAAGGTCTGGTTTTGGAGCTCCTGGGTGGCTTTTTGACGTTCCTGGGCGATGATGAGGCCTGATCGGGCTAGCTCGCTCTCCCAGATTTCGATAGAGGCGAGCTCTTTGTGTCTCAGGAGGTGGTTTCGCTGCCGTAGGGCGCGGATATAGCGATTAAGGTGGTCAAGGTAGAGGGGAGTAGATTGAGCGATCTGGAGGTCGAGAAAGCGGCGCCTTGTCTGGGGGCCGCCATTGATGAGCTTCTCATCTTCGGGGGAGAGGATAACTCCTGGAAGCAAACCGAAGAGACTGCTGAGGGTGGTTAGGGGGGTGGCGTTGAGGAAGATCTTTCGGGCAGTGCCGTCAGAGGTGATTTTCAGGGTCTGCTCAATCCCATTTTTGAGAAAGGTGGCCTCTAGGTAGAACCCCTCGGTTTCGAAGGCAACGAGGTCGCTGAGGCGATGGGTGCGGAAGGAGCGGCCGGTGACGAGGTGGTAGATGGCTTCTAGGAGGTTGGTCTTGCCTTGGCCGTTGGTGCCGACAATACCATTGATTCCGGAATCAAAGGTGATGAGGGCCTCTTTGAAGTTGCGAAAGTTACAAAGATGGAGACTCTCAAGTTTCATCGTTGAGGCGCATGGGCATGATGATGAAGAGGCTGGGGGTGGAGTCGGTGATCACGCCTGGATTGAAGGCATCTGAGATGCTCAGGGTCACAGTCTCATCTTTAGTGTGTTTGAGAATGTCGAGAAAAAAGTGGGGGTTGAAGGCGATCTCTAGTTTTTCATCGGAGTAGTTGACCGGCATGCTGACCTTACCCTCGCCGATATCGGCAGAGTTGGCCACAAGAGTGAGCTCTCCCGAGGTGAAAGTGAATCGGACGGAGTGGGCGGTGTCGGTGGTGAAGAGGGAGACCTGGCGGAGTAGGGTCATGAGCTCTTCGCGGTGAAGGGTGACAGACTTTTCGCTATGGGTGGCGATGACCTGCTCAAAGTCGGGGTAATCACCGGCCAGGAGTTTGGTGATCAGAATGGTGGATCCCGACTCTACGGCGACCTTGTCTTCGGTTAGATAGACTGTGGCTTCTTTATTCTCACATACCATTTTCAGGATTTCATCGACGGCTTTGAGAGGAATGATATATTCACCGGAAAATTCGGGTGGAAGAGGGACGTCGGTCTCTGATTTGGCCAACCGCTTTCCATCGGTTCCGACAAAGATGGCTTTTGATTTTTCAACGCGCATCAGCACGCCAGTCAGCACGTAGCGAATATCCTCTTTGGAGACGGCAAAGGAGGTGCGGCTGAACATCTCTTTGAGCTTTTCGCTTGAGATGGCGAATTGCACGGCATCGGCAAGATCGGGAAGAGCGGGGTATTCGCTCTTGTCCATGCCATGGAAGCGGAAACAGGAGGAGCCGGCTTTGATTTGGGCCATCTCGCCCTCCTCAGCAGAAACCTCGACATTCGCGTCGGTCAACTCACGGATTAGCTGAAAGAAGCGACGCGATGGGATGGAGAGGGAGCCCTCTTCGAAGATCTTCGCTTTGGTGGTACAGCGGGCGCCGACAGTCAAGTCGGTGGCTGTGAAGACCAGTTCGCCGGCCTTGGCCTCGATCAGGAAGTGGGAAAGAATGGGAATCGGCGCGTTTTGCGGGACCACATTTTGAATCTTTCGGATGAGATTAGCTAGCTCTGTTCGTGAAACAACAAATTTCATACCCATCTCCTTATTTGAGTATTGTCAAAATAAGGAATAAACCAACCATTGTCAAGCAGAAGAGAAGATGGTAAACTTATCTCTATGAAAAAATCAAATGATCTAGCGAGCAATAGAAAGGCTTACCACGACTATGAGATCTTGGAGACCTTTGAGGCGGGCATAGAGCTGCTCGGCACTGAGGTCAAATCTCTGCGTAATCATGGGGGCAATATTCAGGAGGGGTATGTCAAAATCCTCAGAGACGAACTCTGGCTGGTCAACGCCAGTATTGCACCCTATTCCTTTGGCAATGTCTTCAATCATGAAGAGCGAAGGGACCGGAAGTTGTTGATGCACAAGCGGGAGATCGTCCGACTCGGTGGTACGGTTGCCCTGAAGGGGTTGGCGCTGCTCCCTCTCTCCCTCTATCTCAAGAAGGGAAGGGTCAAAATCAAAATAGGGATAGGTCGGGGGAAGAAGCAGTACGACAAAAGAAAGACAATGGTTGAGCGCGAAAAGAAGCGTGAAATCGACCGTGCGATGAAACACTATCGGTAATACTAATGGAAGAAAATAAGTGTCATCTAGTTCTTTGAAAGAGGGGGTTGTTCCGCAACCCAGCAGCGGACTTCGGGCAGAGCAGAGGCGAGTTCGGCAGCCTCTTTGGCAGTGTGGAAAAGCATCAGCGCAGTGGCCAGCCCGTCAGCGAAGGTGCAGCTTTTTGCGACGATGGTGGCGCTGGTTATCGATCCTGGAGTAACCTCGAGGGGTTTTTTTGTTATGGGATCGATAATGTGAGTGTAGGTGGTTCCGTCGACGGTCCAAGCTTGCAGATAGTCGCCGCTAGTGGCGATCGACGGGTTCTCCATCTCGATGGTGGTGATGCCGGCAATGGCGACATTCCACTTTCTGCCTTTGGGGTGTCTGCCGACAGTGCGAATCTCTCCGCCCCACTCCACAAAGAGATTAGAATAGCCGGCTTTTTCGAGCCGAGTTGCGAGGAGGTCGACGCATAGTCCTTTTGCGATACCACCGAGATCAATGGCAGTGAGTCTGTGATCTTTCCAGAAAAGGCCCTCCTCGATATGGACTTTCTTCCAGCCGATGGCTGGGTGGATTTTTCCCAGCTCCTCATCTGAGGGAAGTTTGTCGTTGCGGAGCCTTGTTTTCCAGAGCTGGGCCAGAGGTTCAACGGTGGGGTCAAACCTTCCGTTGGTAAGTAGATGTAGCTGGTTAATCTGCCTGAAAAGGCTGGTGAGTTTTTCGGAGATAACGACTTTTTTCCCGGCAGGTAGTTTGTTCAAGCGTGAGATCTCAGAGTCTGGATTCCAGTTGTTGAAGACAGTGTCAATCTCATAAAAAGTATCTGCAATGATCCGCTCTGCACTCCGTTTCTGTTGACTGTCGAGGGTTTCGCCGATGAGGATTTTGTATTTCATCTCCATGGCGATCTTCTCGAATTGAGTGATCGACGGTGAATGGGAGGGGGAGCGACAGGCAGCACAGAGCAAAAGGAGAAGAAGTAGAGAATGTCTCATTGTCGGCGAAGAAAACTCTGAAGTGTATTTTGCAAGAGCATGGTCACAGTCATCGGCCCGACTCCTTTGGGGACGGGCGTGATATCGGGGCACTTTTTCTCCACGTTTTCAAAGTCGACATCGCCAACGAGACGGGGGCCAGAGGGGGTCGCTTCCCGATTAATCCCCACATCGATGACGACGGCTCCTTCTCGTACCATGTCAGCGGTGATAAAACGGGGTCTGCCGATAGCAGCAATAAGAATATCGGCTTGGCGGGTGAGCTCTGGAAGATTTTGGGTGTGGCTGTGAGCAATAGTCACGGTGGCATTACAGTGAGGCATTTTTTGGATCAGAAGGGCAGCGAGGGGTTTGCCCACAATATTGCTCCGCCCCACGATCACTACGTGTCTCTTCTCGACCTGAATCTTAGCCCGTTCCAGAAGCACTTTTATTCCCAGAGGAGTACAGGGGACAAAACCATCTGTCTGCCCAAGTAGGAGTTTGCCGACATTGATCGGGTGAAAGCCATCGACGTCTTTTGTAGGATCGATGGCTAATGTGATCCTATGCTCGTTGATATGAGAGGGGAGAGGAAGTTGCACCAGGATCCCATCGATAGCAGAATCACGGTTCAGCGAGTCGATTTTCTCCAGAAGCTCTGGCTCGGTAATAGCTTCAGGCAATTCGAATACATGGGACTCTATGCCAACATCAGCGCACGCTTTCTTTTTCATATTCACATAGGTGTGAGAAGGGGCGTGCTCGCCAACTAAAAGAAAGGCGAGCCCAGGCTTTCTGGGGCTTTTAAGCTCAGCGATGCTCTTTTTTATCTCACCTCGGATTTCATCCGCGATGTTTTTTCCGTTGATAACCATGAACGATGATTTTACTTAAGTAGCGGTATATTTGAAAGGGGAGTGTAAATAGGAGCAGAGCGTAGAGCCCATCGATGAGAGGCATGGCGATGAAATCGGTAACAACCATTGGCCAGTTCAAGCCAATGGAGTGACCAAGAATAAAGAGCAGGAGAGCCTGCATGAAGGTGGAAAACACGGAGAAGAGCACGGTCATGAGCGGGAGTGTAGAGAGTTTGTCTTCGAAGAAATTAAGCCTCTGTGGATAGAGGACAAGGGTGGCAATGCAGTAGTTTAAGGCGGTTTGACCAAAAAGGGGTGCGGAGGAGAGGAGGTCGAAGGCAATACCACAGACTACTGCTCGCCATAAGGCATCAATTAGGGGATATTTGTAGAGCGTGATGATGAGAAATGGGGCGAAAAAAATGAGGTGGAAGGAGGGAAAAAAGAGCAGGGCTAAAAGGGAGAGGATAAAAGCGATGGAAGGGTGGGCTTTAAAAGGCATCTTTGGAGGAGAAAACTACGGGTAAGGTTTTTACAATAAGCTGAAGGTCGAGCCAAAAGGAGCTTTTCTCAACATATTTGGCATCAAGAATAATGCGTTCATGGAATGTTTTGTCGTTTCTTCCAGATGTCTGCCATAGCCCCGTTATCCCCGGACGTATGGAGAGAATTTTATAGGCATGAGGACCTAGCTCGCTACGTTGATTAATCATATAGGGTCTAGGCCCTACGACGCTTAGGTCTCCTTTGAGGACATTCCAAAATTGGGGGAGCTCATCAAGAGAGGTTTTTCTTAAAAATTTGCCGAAGGAGAAGACTCGGGGATCGACCCTGAGTTTTTGTTTTTCTCTCCACTCGTCACGTAGCTTTGGATTATTTTGTAAGATCTCATCGAGCCGTTTCTCAGCATTGAAGTACATAGTGCGAAACTTCAGACACTTGAAGGTTTTACCTCCTTGCCCTAGTCGGCGCTGGGTAAAAATCACACTGCCTGGAGAAGAGAAAAGTATTCCGATGGCGATGAGTAGAAAAAGGGGCAGAAGGGAGATGAGGGCGAAAAGGCTGAATAGAATGTCGAAAACTCTTTTCATAAGCCTACATGCTTAACGCAACACGAAAAGTTCGTCAAGAATCGCCTCCAACTCAGAGTGATCTTCTTCTAGAGTGAGGAGGGTTTCTTTTGTCGATTG
>JAAKFT010000078.1 GCA_011064935.1 Chlamydiota bacterium
TCAGGCCCTAGCTTTTTTGGAGAGATTTTGAGCCGAACTCTTTCGGAGAGAATTTCGGAGCCCCCGCCAGGAATCGTGCGTAAACCGGCCTCCCAGAGGTTTTCTAGCACCTGTCGGATAGTTATGCTTGAAATCTGCGCCAGGTTATCCAGCTCAACAGCGCTGAAGAAGTGGGGATGGATCTCAGGATAGCGTTTGCGGGCGGTTTTGACGAGGTCGACATAGTATTCTAGTGGAAGGGCGTTGTTGACTCCGCCTTGGAGAAGAACGGTGGTGAGTCCGGCCTTTTTGGCTCTCTCCATGTGGTCCATGACCTCTTCGACAGTTTTGGTGTAGGCTCCCTTAGCTTCGGGATGGCGATAGAAGGCGCAGAAAGAGCAGCCGACATTGCAGACATTGGTATAATTGGGGTTGGAGTCGAGCACAAAGGTGACTCGCTTAGGTGGATTTTTTTCGGCCCGGACAGCTTGCGCTCTCTGTTGGAGCTCTTCTGAAGAGGCGTGCTTAAGGAGCTCTACCCCTTCCTCAAAAGCAATTCTTTTTAGCATGATTGACGAAAAGTTGTGGAATGAATAAGATGCATGTTTTATTCTGCAGAAGCTTTTTTTGTCAATCTCATCTAAGTTATGAATTCCACTGACCAACAAGACCCACCTAAACCAGATAAAAAGTCTCTTGAAGAGTGTGTGAAGGCTTTTGAAACTTTGGCTTCTGCTGAGGAGAAGATCCGCGAAGCGATCGACTTTATGCGCGGCTCCATCGCTCATAGCAGCGCACCTGATTTCAGGAGCTTTTGGGAGATACGCAAGCGCTGTCTTCCCGTTTTCAAGGATGTAGAGACCAGCCCTTCGCGCACGCAGCTCTGGGGTGAGTACATTGAGCTCACAAAAGAAGGGCGGCAGCTCAAAAGTTTGCTTGACGAGGAGTCTGCCTTTGCGGTGGAACAGATCGATATTGCCATCGCGGCGCTCGAAGAGGAGCTAGGAAAATATACCGATCAAAGCGAAGAGATTTTGTCCAAAACACCCGAAGTGTTTTTTGTGAAAGAGCCTCAATCGGTTGAAGGACGTAGCTCCCTCTATCAGCAACGTCAGCGTCGACTCAACTTTCTCAATACTTATGCCTCTCGTATCAATGCACTGCGAAAAGAGTTGATTAAAACAGAGATGCGGCTGCGCCAGAAAAACAAGCTTTTTCAAAGGCTTTCGAAGTTAGGAGATCTGGTCTTTCCGACGAGAAGAGAGTTGATCAAAGAGATCAGCGATTATTTTGCGGATGATGTGAAGGGATTTATTCAGGACAATTTTTCTGAGTCTACCTTCTGTGAGGAAAAGGTTCGTCGCGGGGTCTTTTATTTCCGCGAGGAGATCAAGTCGTTACAAGGAATGGCCAAAGTTTTAACGCTCAATACTCACTCCTTTTCGCTCACCCGTGAGCAGCTAAGCAGTTGCTGGGATAAACTCAAGGGGATGGAGAAGGAACTGAAGAAGGAGTCTTCGGAGCATAAGCAACTATCCACGGAGAATAGAGTGGCAGTTTTAGCTGCGATCGAAGAGGTGAGCGGTGGTTTACAAGAGGGTAAGTTAAGCGGCGAAGAGGGTTTGAAAAACCTGGATGAAATCCTACGCAAAATGCGTGAGATTCAGCTGATTCGTGGAGATGTTCACTTCCTCAAAGATGCGATCAAAAAAGTGCGTGACCCCCTCCATGAAAAGCAAGAACGGGAACATCTCGAGAGAAAAAAGGCGTTTGAGAAGAAGAAAAATCAGCAAATCGAAGCTTTGAGTGAAAAGATTGTGGCCCTGAAAGAGAGAGTCCCCTCGGTGGATGTAGAGACTCTCAATAGTGAGCTAGATAGTTGTCAGAATGAGCTGAAATTGTTGGCGGCTTCAAGAGAAGTTCTAGAAGGATTGAAAAACGAACTTAAAAACATCCGTGACAAGATCATAGAAAAAGAGGAAGAGGCCATCTTAAATCTCTCTGATGGAGATCGAGCCACCCTAGAGAGTTTACACTCTGTTCTTGACCAGAGAAAGCAGAGACGACATGAGGTCAAAGTGCAGATCGAAGAGTGTCGCAAGATCATTGGGGGATCTAGCCTCGATTTTGAAAAGGCGATGCAGATGAATGAACGGATGGCTTGCGAGAAAGAGAGGCTAGAGAAGATCGATGAGGGGATCAGCGAAATTGAACAGAAGATTAAAGAGCTGAAGAAAAGAGCGTGAGGGTTCTAGCTTTTGATCTCGACGGCACTCTTCTCACAAAAAACAGCAGCTTTGCCTTCTGCCACTATCTTTGCCAACAAAAACATCTTTCTTATTTCCACCTGATTTACAGCGCCCTCTGGTACAGCTACTACCGTCATTGGAGTCATTCATACTACCATCTCCACAAGCGCATTTTCGATCGGTTGCTTCGTGGTCAGAATCTTAGTTTTCTAAAAACTGAAGCGAAGCGATTTGTGGAAAAACATCTAAAAAAGATGCTCTATCCACCGGCTCTCAGATACCTCGAAGAGCAAAGGAAAGGTCAGGGTCGTGCGGTGATTCTCTCATGCTCTCCCGCTTTTCTCGTTGAACCTATAGCCAACTTTCTGGGGGTTGACGAAACGGTTTCAAGCATCTATACCACAGATAACGATGGTTGCTTACTGGATATCGCCAAAGTGATCGATGGGAAGGCTAAGGCTGACTACATGCATCGCTACGCATATGATGAGACCGTGGCCTTTAGCGATAGTTTTGATGACCTCCCCTTTTTGGAGAAGGCTTCACGGGCCATTGTTGTGAGACCCGACCGGAAGCTCCGTCGTTTTGCCCGGAAGAATAAGTGGGAGATGCTGTGAAGGGTCTGTTTGGAGGAACTTTTAATCCGATTCATTTTGGCCATATCAACCTGGCAATTGAACTCAAAGAGAAGGCCAACCTCTCAGAAATTTGGATGGTTCCAGCCCATATCTCACCCTTCCGTACACAAGAGTCGCTTGTCGCTGCTGAAAAGAGGCTGACAATGGTAGAGTTGGCCGTCCAGGAGATACCGGGATTTCGGGTTCTCGATATCGAGGTCAAACGATCAGGCCCTTCCTACACCATCGACACTATAAAAGAAATTTTATCCACAGGAGAGGAAATAGCCCTGATTTTGGGTGAAGATGCTCTTACAGGCTTCGATCGCTGGAAAGAGTATGAGGAGATCGTCCGCCAGGTGCCCCTTGTTGTAGGCTCACGTCAAGGCAGCCAGAGAGCGACTTTTCTCCCCGAAGTGGAGTCAGCAATTAAAAAAGGAACTATACCCACTTCTCTCATGGAAATTTCAGCGACAGCGCTCCGTCAGAGGCTCAAAAAAAGACTTTATTGCGGTCATCTGATGCCCTCAAAAGTCCTAGACTATATATATGAAAATCAATTATATTAATTCGGATGATATATGCGAAAAGACCCTCTGCAACTGATTAATTCGATCGCGCAAACAGTATATGATAAAAAGGGTTTTAATATCTTGGCTTTAGATGTACGAGGCGTCTCAACGATGACCGATTACTTCTTGATAGCCGAGGGGAGTGTTGAAAAACATCTCACAGCACTGGGCAAAGCGGTCATCCAAAGGTTAAAACAAGAGGGAGAGCTTCCTATACATATCGAAGGCTTGAGTGAAGGAGATTGGGTTGTAGTAGACTGTGGAAAGCTGGTTATCCACCTTTTTATACCTTCCATGCGGGATAAGTATCGCCTTGAGGCTCTCTGGCAAGAAGGAAAAGTCGTCGATTTAGGAATTACTGTTTTGGGAGAAAGTCATGTCTAAAAAGCGAATCGTAGTGACAGGAATGGGGATCGTCTCCTGCTTTGGGAGCGATGTAGATCTCTTCTATGAAGCTCTACTCGCGGGTAAGAGCGGAGTACAATTGATCACTCACTTTTCCTGTGAGGATTATCCTACCCGTTTTGCTGCCTCCATTCCAGAGTTTGACAGTGGAGAGTACATCGATCGGAAGCAGGCTCGCAGAATTGACCCCTTCATCCGCTACGCCATCGTTGCAGGTAAAAAATCTTTAGAACTGGCCCAGATTGAGAACGCTGCTCTTGATAAAACTCGATGCGGAGTAATCATCGGATCTGGAATGGGTGGAATGACGACTTTTGCTGAGGGTGCAGTCACCCTCAGTCAAAAAGGTTATCGTCGGATTACTCCATTTTTCGTCCCCTACATTATCACCAATATGGCTAGTGCCCTTCTGGCGATGGAACTCGGCTTTATGGGCCCCAACTATTCCATCTCCACAGCGTGTGCAACGGCCAACAATTGTATCGTAGCGGCTGCCAACCATATTCGCTATGGCCAGGCCGATCTCATTGTCTGCGGTGGCGCTGAGGCTGCCGTCTCCCCCGTAGGACTGGCGGGATTTGTAGCCAATAAGGCCCTTTCTGAGCGCAACGACGCCCCCGAACGAGCCTCTCGCCCCTGGGATAGCGATCGTGATGGCTTTGTTATGGGAGAGGGTGCCGGTGTTCTCGTTCTGGAGAGCCTCGAGCATGCTCTAAAGCGCGGAGCCCCTATCTTCGCAGAATATCTAGGTGGAGCGATCTCCTGTGATGCCTTCCATATGACCGCTCCCCGTGAAGATGGACAGGGCGTCTCTCTCTGTATCAAAAATGCATTGAAAGATGCCGAAATCGAAAAAGAACAGGTGAATTACATCAATGCTCATGCCACCTCAACACCTCTTGGTGATATGGCTGAAGTGGAGGCGATCCACAAAGTCTTTGGGGAACATGCCAAAAACCTCTCAATGAATGCCACCAAATCCATGATAGGCCACTGTTTAGGGGCTGCTGGAGGCGTTGAGGCCATTGTGGTGGTCAAAGCCTGCCAGACCGGCGTGCTCCACCCTACGATCAACCTAGAGAACCCAGAGCCCGGCCTTGGAGAGATCGATGTAGTGGCCAATAAGTCCAAAAACCTCGAGGTCCAGGCAGCACTTTCCAACTCCTTCGGTTTTGGGGGCCACAATGCAAGCCTCGTTTTTGCCCCGTACCACGAGTAGGGGCAATTTTCTAGCAAGTAAATTCTTGAAAATGAACATTTTTGCCTCCGTCTTGTCTAAGTAGGTGAGATTGCGGTAAGCGTGCTACCGCATTCCCTGGACAACAGCTACCGACTAATGGCCAGCGTGGGATACTGTTTCCCAAGAGAATAGAAAGGTCTATCTCTCACCAACGCTAACCGAACAGCGCAAGGTCCAAAAAAGGGAAGAAGTGGGTAATGGAGGTTATGCCATCTTCGACCAGAAGTGGGATCGTTTTTAAGGGTGGTTTTGTTGAGATCTTCCTTCTTCGAGAAGGTTCAGATCACTTTTGATGCAGGGTCTTCCCCTGAACTCCTTGAAAACGCGCATACACACCACTTTACCCATGCACGCCGCATACATAAGCATTCAGATGGTCCCTTCAAGATGGGCGTCCTCTGAATGCTTATTTTTTTGTTCTTAAGCGCACTTCTCGAACTTTTTCTAATCTTAGGATTAAGCCGCTGCTAACGCCTAGCGACTTGGGGTCGATAGACGTGATAGACCCGTCGCTATGTGTGAAGGCTTTATCTTTGTTTCCAATAGAGCAGGCGTAATGGCCAGAAGAATCAGAGCCTGAATGTGAGATAGAGGCAGCAATTCGATAGTAGACTCTTCTTTTGTGGGTGAATCCAACAATATTGCCGTTACCATCAAGCTCCGTTTCATACTCCCTAAAAGAAAGAAACCCATTTTCATCGGTTTGAATAGGATGGATGATCTTGATGGGGCGTCCGTGTTCATCTGCAGCGGTACGCTTTAGATAGAGTACCAAAGTATCAGGAAGGTGAGTGAAAAAGGTGGTTTTTGTAAATGAGACATTATCGACGCTTTCATCATCTTCTTCAACCTTCTTTTCTCCTACTGCATCGGGACGAGTCTCAACGGTCTCCTGTGCGCGGATGCGTTTCACTAGTTTGATGGGATTCTCTCCCAGCTTCAGAGTCACTGTTACCAAGGTTTGAATATTGGATTCTATGCTTCCATATTTGACATGATCCGCTTTTGGATTAAATCTGCGGGCCAACTGAGGATAAACTCCACCTTCCGCCAGCGTTTTGCCGTTTTTTTTATCTAGTGGAGCCCAGTTTAAGCAGCTACAAAGGTTGATTAAAAACTCTATAGCATCAAGTTCTTGCTTACCAGCCGATTCATAGCCGTGAACCTGTTGGGAGATTTGGGCGACTAGTTCATTGTAGGTTGATTTCTTCAGTTGTTGGTGTATTGTGTCCGTTCTTATAGCCCCGACCACAGAGTGCAATAACCTTTGTAGGTCCTCCATTCCTTCAGGAGGGGGTTGAGTCAGCATCGTGTCATAGTAGTTTGTTGAGGCGATGAATTTTAAGGTAGCGTTTAGCCAGCAAGTAGTATGGCTTAGATTGGGTAGTCCGAGGGTGATGGGACCGGTAGCAAGAGGTAAGTCAGTCTGTAGTACATAGATGATTCTCCGTTCTTTGCCAGTGAAAGCTTCTGTCCAAAGACGTCTGACATTGGCTGAGACTAGGGTTATCATGGGCAAAGAGAAAATCAGCGCTACTGCAAAGCGACCAATCCGCCAGGTCAGGCCGTGAGAGCGTTCACAGTTTCCATAGTTTTTGTAAATCCGGCCTTTATACGCAGTGATACCTATCGCTTTAGTAGGCATTTCCCATTTACCGCTTTCGGTGGCCTCTCGTCGCGACTCATAACATCGGATATCTGAAAACATCTATTAAACCCTGTAATTTATAGTAATATTTTAACATAAAAATGTTAAAATTATATAAAGATTGTATGGTTAAATGGATTTATTTATACAATCTCCTAGACGCTGCTGTCAGCGGGGGCGTAGATCTCGTTTAGCCAATGGCGGACCTGGAACCAGGTTCCCGGCCAGACGATGATCCCGATGTGGCCAAGGTAGGTGAAGACTTTGGTGCTTCTGGCGTTGCTCACAATACCGCTTTTATTAGGCACGGCTACATCGATGGTAGAGCAGATGTTACGGAAGGGTACTGTTGATTTGGAAACAGCATTATTTAAGTCCCTGAGATAGCTGCTTCCCACACTCATTTGTTTGTATCGTCTAGGAAGGAGTCCCTTTGGGACAGGTTTGAGCGCCGGAGCGCCACCAAATGGAGTGGCGATCGTGATGACTGCCTTAACCTTATCTGGGTGCGCCTTGGCATATTCTGCAGAAACAAGTCCCCCCATAGAGTGGCCGATCAGGATGATCTGGCTTTGCCCGGTCTTTTTTAGTATCTCTTCGATTTTTTTTGTCACCGTACCCTCAGCTGCAACATAATCTTCAGGCCCTTTTTTTTGATCATGTATGACTAGTCCGTCGTAACTGAGGGTAAAAACCGAACCGTAGTTCTCTCTTTTAAGAAAGGGAACCCCTCCCAGGAGCGTGGTTTCATTAGCTTCGGTGCCATGGAGACATAAGATCGGTATTTGAGCTTTATTGATCTGATCATCCTGGGGATCGAAGTTGGATTTCCAGAGTTTAGCCATCACAACCAATCCGCCTGCGATAGGAAAGAGTGTCAAATCTAAGGCGATACTAAAGAGGGTGCGTAGGCAGAGTCCAGTGAGTCGAAATGTGATCGGGAGATAAGAAGCAGCCCAGGTCTGTTTCTGCTCTTTGGGGAAGCAGACCATAAGAAGAGGCGCTCCGATCAAGAGAAGAGACGCAATTGCTCCCATGGCATAGGGATAGTGAGTCACCACTATTCCCAGAGC
>JAAKFT010000079.1 GCA_011064935.1 Chlamydiota bacterium
ATAAAGGTAAGAAAATTTCAGATGAAGAGTTCCGGGCGTTAAACATTTTTGGTGACGATTTTCATCCAGAATGGAACTACACATTAAAGCCAAGAATTCATTGAACTGTAGCAGTTATTTTTGCACGCTTCCTTAGGTGCAAAGTCCAATCTGGTAGCAGCTAATTTATATGATTTAATGGACGCAGCTTACGACCACCCAGAAATATTGCAACATAGTGCTGCACTAGGTCATGTTCCTATTGTTGACAAATGCCCCAAAAATAAAATAGAAAAAATAGAAAAGGAAACAGAAAAACAAAGAAAAAACCTTTTAAAAATTGAAACGGTAGAGGATAGAAGATATAAAGGAAGATTGCCCAAAGAACGGTTTAATGCTACGTACAAAGACTACTATGGTGGGCGATCAATTTTCTACAGAGGCTATCAAAAAGTGGCCTGTCACATTATGTTTGGGGTCTTAGTTTTTGCAGCCTCCTCAATCATAAAGCTCATTTGTTGAGTCAGTTAACGGATCAAATTTGATTCTTTTAATATACACAAAGCTACTTCCTGCCTAAAAATATATTTTTTCAGTTCATAATCCAATTCCCTAGACATTTAAGCAAAAAAATACTGAAAACTGAATATCAGCTCAATATCCAATGACTTCTGCAATTGTCTCTCCAGGGGCTCATCTCCTAGAAACTCCCAGAACCCCGCGTTCCGGCTTACGCCTCCACACGGGGCTGATTAGAGTTTTATTCTACGTGACCAGAGCATTTATAGTTTTGGAGACGTATAGAAAAACAAATAGGACAGAAAAAAAAGCGTCGTGAAAGCGACGCCAATAAAAGAAGCTCTACACTTTCCTATTTAATTTTTTCAGTCTTTGTGCCAAACTGGAAAACTTACGAGGAAAAAATAGACAATGAGTACAATCCCCTTGATACAAAGAAGTACGCATGACCAACTTCTCCGAGGGGGTTATAGCTGTGAAAAAATAGGTACTTATTTCCATTTATCCGATGTCTTTGATAAGAACAAATATTCCAGAAGAATGCCTCTCTATGAAAGGATATCAAAAATTTGCCTAGGCATAACCTGTTCTCTCATGACGGTTTGTATGGCTCCCTGTTGTTCTGAAACTTTTCGCAAAATCACAATCACAGACCCTATCGATGGCAACGATGTGATCGTTGAGTATCTTTTTAATGAAGAACAAACCAATCAGTATCTGGAAAAGATTGTTCAACAGCTTGGGTTCCACCCACAAAAACGTGACACCCTTATTACTTACTTCGAGAAAGCAGAAAATAAAACAGGTTTTTCTGAAGCCTACGGCCACCTTTATAAACTTTTTTATTTCCCAATATCCAACTTTTCCGCTTTTTTCTTCATCCCATTTAAAAATTTTAAAATGCCTACAGTTATTTCAGCCTATAACTCCCGAAGTGGGGATCCCCTTCCAACAGCTAAATTGCTTGAATTGGCCCTACAACATTGCGCTGCTTACCGACCTAACCTACCTTCAACGTTGAGCTTTCAAACTCGTTTAGAGCCTGTAACAGATAATGTTCATCGAGTTGTTATTGACGCCATCGACGCTAGATATAACAAATAAGTTTCAAACCCAGTTAGTTTTTCGATCTGACACGCTTCGCAGATTATACATTTGAGCAGAAACTAGCGCTTTCAACTTGTTTCTATCCGCAAGTCTCTTAGGATGAGAATCCTAAAAAAAGTGGTTTTGTCATTCCCCAATTAGTTCTCATACCCTCGAACCCCCAAAAACGGCAAGATTTCAATTTCATTTCTGCTATTTTGGCCCTGAGGAAGGTACCATGCTTCACATATCTCTGAATTTTATCTTATTTGAGGTAGGGCAAGAAACCCCTTCTCCTGATACGTCCATGTCAAGATACAGTTTCCCCGTAATCTACTCCCCGTGTATCTCCAGAAGAACCCCTGTTACTAGCCTGAGCGCTGACGCGGCATTTGGAAACAACACCGGGCATGGCTCAAAAACCGGTATTTCTGGGTAACAATAGGAACAGCGTGATCCTAAGTTTCCCAAACGGTTTCGTCTAGATCTCAAGTGAGGCAGTTCACAAAACGGATTATAAAGCACGCTATGGAATCAGGAAACCAAGATAAAGGGATGGGATCCAGAGATTGCGATGATAAAGCAGACCAAGAAATCGGGATTTTAGAGCTGTTTTTACCTAGAACAATCCTGTTAACCGTAAGTTTCTGTTTAAATGGACAAGCTGGTTCTAGATAGAATTATGCTTTTCATTCTTTTCTCCTCGATATGTCTAAGATTTTGTACGACTGTATTTCTACATAGAATCGATCTGTTTTGATGATAATAGCGCTACTGTTTTTTAGATTTATTTGCACAACGCTTGTTCCTTCCTCATTAGCGGATGCGCCACTGATAAGGATATCGTTTTGAAACAAAAGCTTGTGTTTCAGCTCTTCCTTTCCTTTTCCTGCACCTTGCCGTGAGATAATTTGATTATTTTCAATACGTAGATAAAGATTTGTCGGAATTCTTGGAATCGCTATGGATCCTAAGGTTTTTTCAAGCTCTATAATTCTTGAAATCTCAGTAGGAGTTGCTAGGAATTCGAGATTTTTGCCACTGCCTGCATTTTCAACATTCGTACAGGCGCTCAACAGCACAGTAGCCACCACCAACAGAAATGGGATTTGCAATTTCACATCTACCTCTTGTTTATAAGTAGCATTATACTTATGAAATCAAAAAAGAATAGTCAAGCATTAGGGCGACGAAAAATGAAAGAGTATGGATTTTTCAAAAATTTCTGATGGCAGGTCAGTACCA
Source organism: Chlamydiota bacterium (assembly GCA_011064935.1). Classification (GTDB taxonomy): domain Bacteria; phylum Chlamydiota; class Chlamydiia; order Chlamydiales; family JAAKFR01; genus JAAKFT01. Next base: position 2,830 of record JAAKFT010000079.1, read on the forward strand.
GGGCAGGTTAAAATTCACTTTCGGGGGCGTCGTAAAACATGTGTTTTCCGACTCCCTACTATCGCTCCAAGTTTACATCCTTACTTGTTGAGGGTTCATGCGAATCAGAGAGAACATCGGCGAGAGGAAGAAATATGTCATCCAACTTATTCTGAAGGACAGACTCTGGAATGTCATGCTGTTTCAGGCAGATGTAGCTAAAAACAGTCAAACGTACGGCGATCAATAACATAGCTTCTGTACCCTTGTCAAATTTTGGAAATACGACTGTTTCTGATCTCCGACAAATAGAGGAGATGTGAGTAAAAAGACTTAGTTTGTCGTAGTTAGCTTTGGCTGTTTTAGAAGAAGGACACTTATCAAGTAGATTCGAGATTTTGCAATTGCCCCTCCAGTTTTTCATTTCCAAAACTTCCTCTAAGGTGTTCTTACCGAAAATTTTGACAAACTCTGGGGGTAGGTTTTCGTATTCCGACAAGTGTTTGCGAGATAGTTCCTCTGGTAGGCTGATGAAAGCATCTGGATATTGATGGAATACCTTATGAAATTCCACGGTGGGATATAGGTTAAAGCGTTCAAGAAAATTTTTCTTTTTTCCAGTATCGGACATCACATATTCAACTGTTGCGTAGAGTTCCAGAAGGGCCCGAATATTGTGACAGCCGGCAGAAAAAGTGCCATTCCTAAGGTTTCCAAGGTAAGCAAGAGATTCCTCCATCAAGCGATAAATTATCTCCTTTGCAAAACGCTCCTCAACAGATTGGCCAAATGTAAGAAGGCCCTGATGTAGTGCTATCCTGAGCTTCTTTATTGCTCTGCTAAACTGAGTAAATAGTGCAGATTCAGCCAGTTGTGCAGCAATGGCGTCTAGGTGTGCCTTTTCTTCCAAGTCAGGATCGATAGCGCAAAGGGGAATAATATCGTGGCGTTTTTCAGATCCGAATTTCATGTGATTCTCGTTGATTTCGTTTCATCATTCCTAGTCCCTAATCTGAGGTGGAGATTTTGAGATCTTAGATAGCTATAGAGAGTACTATTACTGACCCTGAGATTTTTAGCTATTTCTTTTACACTCAATTTTCCTTCTTTATAGAGGGCCGCTCCTGCGACAGCTTTTCTTTGGGCCTCGTTCGACAAGCCCCTGGGCCGCCCACCTATGCGGCCTCTTGCACGGGCGGACTTGAGGCCAGCTTGGTTCTGAGAATCGAGGGTAAATTGGCTGACGGTTTTGCCATTTTTCAGCTTAATCTTGCTGGTGTGAGTGTAGCGGGTCATGCCACCACCAGCTTCTCCAACTGATGCGAAAGTAGGGAGATCGTACCCTCCAAGTTCGAAGTTGGCGACCAGAGTAGATTCAGGATTCAGGCGCCAGGAGCCATAGCGATTGTCTGCGGAGAAGGATGAGCTGTAAAAACGGGTGACGGAAAGCGGCTCGGCACCTGCCACAGTATAGTAGATTAAATCTAAGATGATAAAAATCGTCGGAAGTTTACGAAAGCAAAATTTATAGTCGATTCAATTAAAAATGCTCAGCGGGAATCGCTGACAATACGTCTATTATTGTGTCTCGTGTATATGCAAGATGGTCGGGGGTGTGAGCTGCAGAAATAAAATTAGACTCATGCTGGGAAGGTGAGAGGTAAATCCCTCGTTTGAAAAGCTCGCTAAAGAAACGACGGAAGTGATCCGGGTCCAACTTCTTGCAATCATCAAGATCGGTGACTTCTCGAGTTCCAAAAAAGAGGGTAAAGAGTCCGCAGCATTCTTGGACACATGCGTTCAATCCCTTTCTAACTAGATGGTCTTTGATCGGTTGTGTGATGGCAGTGGTTTTTTCAGCAAGCTTCTCATAAAAACCGGGTCTCTCCAAAAGACTCAAAGTCTGAAACCCCGCCTCCATAGCGACCGGGTTGCCAGAGAGCGTTCCCGCTTGATAGACCGGTCCGAGCGGGGCCAGGTAGTCCATGATCTCCCCTCTTCCGCCAAAGGCAGCAGCCGGAAAGCCACCTCCCACAATTTTGCCGAGACAGGTGAGATCGGGCTTTATGCCATAAACTGCCTGAGCTCCACCCAAAGCCACGCGAAAACCGGTAATCACTTCATCAAAAATCAGTAGGGCTCCAATCTTTTGGCTCTCCTCCCGAAGCATCTCCAAAAAGCCAGGCTTGGGCAGAACTAGGCCCATATTGGCCGCTATCGGTTCGACAATCACAGCCGCAAGCTGTGACGAATACTCCTGGAAGAGCCGATGACATCCTTCGATATCGTTGTAGGGCAGTGTGAGGGTCTTTTTGACAAACTCCTCGGGCACACCTGCTGAAGCAGAAGTGCCTAAACACCCTGAGCCTGCTTGGATGAGCAGAGAGTCGGCATGGCCATGATAATTGCCAACAAATTTGAGAATCAGATCTCGGCCGGTAAACCCTCGCGCCAGGCGAATGGCGCTCATACATGCCTCGGTACCCGAGGAGACGAAGCGAACTTTCTCAATCGAAGGGACGAGCTCGGTGACTTTTTTCGCTAATTTGGCCTCGATCTCTGTCGTGATACCAAAAGTACTTCCCAAAGCGATGCGTCTCTGCGTGGCCTCCACGATTTGAGGATGAGCATGTCCGAGGATTAATGCTCCCCAAGACTGACAAAAGTCGATATATCGGTTTCCATCGACATCCACAATCTGATCTCCTGAGCCGGATGCGACGACAAGTGGTGTTTCATCCAGATCTGGGAAAGAGCGAACCGGCGAGTTCACACCCTTTGGAATGACGCGGCAGGACTCCTCATAGATTTTTTCACTCTTTGCCCTGTCTAATAATTCTGTGGTCATAATTACACCAAACACTCTGTGGAGTTTTCCGCTTTGGATTGAGGCGGCTCAACCCAACGACCGTGGGATTTGATCAAGTCGATTAGTCGATCGTCAGCTACGGCGGAGTCGATATTCTTCTCAACACACTCTCTGCCCACGTAGAGGTCGACTTTGCCTGTTTGAGATCCCACATACCCAAAGTCGGCATCTGCCATCTCTCCAGGCCCATTCACAATGCAACCCATAATCGCAATCTTCACTCCCGGAAGATGACCTGTCCGCTCTCGGATGCGAGCGCTGGTACTCTGCAGATCAAAAAGCGTTCTTCCACACCCTGGACAAGAGATAAACTCTGTCTTGGTACGTCGCATGCCGGCTGCTTGAAGGATCGCAAACGAAAGGGTTTTGCGCATCTGCCAAGGATAATTTCCATCAATACAGATCCCCTGCCCCAGCCGATCACAGAGGAGCGATCCAAACTCAGCGGCCGCTTGGATCACCAAATCTTCCGGCGAACAGTCATAGCTGAATTGTAAGATAACAGGCAGAAAAATCCGGTGGGCTTCAAGCCAATTGAAAAGAGCTCGGGCAGCCAACACTCTATTTTTCCTAGGTGCAAAAAAGAGTACTTCAGGGCGGTTCTCAAGCAGTTTTTCCCACTCTTTCACACTGTCGGACAAAACAAAAGGAGCATCCAAAATAGGAATTTTTTTATGGGAGCATCCTCCTGGAACCACCAGTGCATCCACCCCATCAATCTCACACGCTTCTTCAGCGGTAGCTTGGAGGATCACCGATCCATCGCGATGAATAAAAGAAGGGGCGGAAAACCGATGCGTCTGATAAAGATTCCCTTCGACTTCTGACAAAGAGTATAAATCGTAACGCGATGGGGTCGTCGCGCTATTCGCCCCTCGCACACGTTGCGTCTGATAATTATCCGCAAAGCGAATCAATCGTTTGCAAGGATCGATTTCATGCCATGGATCTTCGGTCAGAGAGGTACGAATGGTATCTCCAATGCCTTCTAAAAGCAGTGTTCCTATACCTACAGCTGATTTCACACGACCGTCCTCACCTTCGCCGGCCTCTGTGACACCGAGATGGATAGGATAGTTCCAGCCGAGAGCAATCATCTTTTTTGCCAGCAGTCGATAGGCTTCAATCATCACTCTTGGATCGCTCGCTTTCATTGAAAAGATGATCTCATGATACCCTATCTTTCGGCAGATGCGAGTATACTCAAGAGCCGACTCGACCATCCCTGCCGGAGTATCACCATATCGATTCATAATCCGATCCGAGAGGGAGCCATGGTTGACGCCGATACGTATCGCCTTTTTCAGCTGCTGACACTTTTCAACAAATGGAAGGAATTTCTCTTTGATCTTCTCGAGTTCGGCAGCATAGGTGGCGTCATCGTATTCAAGTACACGGAAAGTGGCTCGCTTGTCGACAAAGTTGCCGGGATTGATGCGCACCTTATCGACAAACTCCACGACTCGCATCGCCGCTTTGGGATAGAAGTGGATATCTGCCACAAGAGGAATCGAATACCCTTTCTGAATCAGGCTGTTTTTTATCGCTTCGCAGGCATCTGCCTCTTTTATCCCCTGCACTGTGACGCGAACAATTTCACAGCCATGATCCGCCAGTCTGATAATCTGATCGACGGTCGCCTCGACATCTTTAGTATCCGAGGTTGTCATAGACTGCATCCGGATAGGGTTGTCACCTCCTACGCCGACACTCCCGACTTTGACTTCACGAGTTTTGTATTGATTCATGGGGCTCCTACTAACTAATACCATTCGCGAAAAATAAATTCACAAAGTACAATTTTTAAACTTAAATATGTTAATGGATAGAGTGATATTCCGACAACTAATACAATCGCGAAATGAAAAATCATGAATTGTCATCTTGTGGTTGGCATTATTCGTATCCTGCCGCTTTTATGCCAGCTCCACCTCTCTCCACTCGAAGTGGTTTCGTGCAGAGTGAAGTTCAAGACTATTCCCGAGTTGTTAATTTCCAGCAGCGATGAATTTTTTTTCGATTAAAATCTATAGGAATGGTTTTTTCTGAAATATCCTGGATC
>JAAKFT010000008.1 GCA_011064935.1 Chlamydiota bacterium
TGATGCTCTCTTCGGTACCACCTGTGATTTGGAGGGTACCATCATCTCTGATCAGGAGATTGTATTCAAGTCTAACCCCGAATTCCCCGGGCAAGTAGATCCCTGGCTCAATGGAGAGGCAGGTGGCTGGAAGTAGCTTGCGATGGTCGCAGGTTTCAAAATTGTCCAAATTGGCTCCTGCGCCATGCACATTGGTATCGATGTTATGTCCGCTCCGATGGGTGAAGTTGGGGCCATACCCTTTCTCTTTGATCAGATTTCGGCATAGATCGTCGACTTCAGCGCCAGTGACCCGCTTGCCAGACTTAAGGCGAGAACGGATCAACTCGATAGATTTGGTTTGAGCGTGTTTTACAATCTCGAAGATCTCTTGTTGACGTGGGGTGGGCTGAGGAGCCGCCACGGCAACCCGCGTAATATCGGAATAAATAGCGTGGGGCAGATCTTTTTTACACCAAAGATCGATAAGAATAAAGTCTCCCGGCTCAATATTTCTTGAAGTTTCACGTGTCGCCATATAGTGGGGGAGGGCAGCGTGGTCGTTCACAGCGCAGATGGGCCCCTCATCGGTGACACATTCGTTAGCTATAAACTCGCTCAAAATAAACTGTTGAACATCGTACTCTGAAATGGACTTTCCAGCTCGTAGCTGGTCTGCGATAAGATCCCAGGCTCGACGGGCTGTCTTGGACAGAACCTCAGCAGCAGCCAGATGGCTTTCAATCTGTTTTTCATCCAGAACGCTGGTGAAGTGTTGGAGCAGATCAGCAGAGCTGACCACTTCTACTCCAGCATCACGAACCACTTCAATCGTGCCACCATCTACCACCGAGACATTGGGGTTGTTGTTCCGGGGTGAGTATTCCATTGCAATGGTCTTGGCCTTCTTCAAAATGGTCACAATCACAGCTTCCAGCTCACTCCAAGAAAGATAGAGATGTTTTTTTCCCGGCAGATAATCAAGACTATCTGCTTCAATAGTATGCAACACTTTTTCAGGCTCACCTCGGGCGGGAATCCAGTAGAGAAAACGGCGGGTTAATACGGTATTGGGAGGAATGGCCAGAAGGTCATGGGCAAATCGGTTGGAGCCGTGATAATCAAAAAGAAGCCATCCATCGAGTCCATATTTGCGCAGTCGTTTCTGGATTTCTTCAATCTTGGCCTCAATATCCTTCTTCAAATCAACCTGAACAAACATCTTATTCCCCTCACCGATTTACTGTCTGTATTAACACAGCGGCAGCAATAATTCTAAGAGTTTGTGAGGGTTCTTTCAATCTTTCGATCAAAAAGGGAACGGCCTCACGATCTCCAATCCGCCCTATAGCTTCGAGTAGTTTGATTTTCAGAGTCCGATCAGCTTCGGGATAGAGCCTGATCAATACAGGAAGAACGGTATTATCGCGCCCCCATATTGCTAAAACCAGCGCCGCCTCTGTCCTGATCTCGCGATCAGGATCATCGAGCAGCTCACGCACTAGATCAATGCCAGTCTCATCCCCTTCGCCGAGAAGGGTTTCAGCCGCTACACCCGTCACTCCCCATCTTCTCTCCTTGAGAAAAAGTTTGAGGGCCTCCTGGGCACCCGGATATTCGACAATCGCCAGGAGATTGAGAATCTCGAGTCGTACGGTCTGATTATTCACCTCGGGAAAGTTGGGAATGGCGGGATTGTGAGAGAGTGTGCTCTTTTGTAGTGGAGAGAAGAGACCTTCCCGCCACATCAGCTTTTCCTGATGGTCCCGCAGGAAATTATCGAGGATTTTTGCGCTCTTTTCCACGTCGACTCGTTGACCTATCAGCGCCAGCGCCAGATTGGCCCGAACGTAAGCGTCATCGCATCGGTCGATCTCTTTTTGCGCAATATCGGTCCCATAAGCTCCCGAAGCTGTTATCACAGCCGCTGCCAGCGAACGGGCACCACTCTTGTCATGGTGTAACCAATAAGAGAGAGCAGCCTCACCTTTGGCCTTATCAGAAAGCAGCAAGACCCACGCTCCACTCACCCCGACTGCGGGATCTTTGGCATAAGCAGCACGCTCCACCCGAGGATGGAGTGGAAGGCGCAAAATTCCCATGGCCTGCAAAGCCCCCCTTCTGACTTCAGGGTGAGAATCATCGATCAACGGGATCAGAAGATCTCCCTCCTCTTCGAGTCCAAGATGGGCAATAGACTCACAGGCTAAGAGCCGCAAAAAAGCACGTGGACTTTTGGCCAACTCATAAAGCTCCTCTCTCTCGACTCTCTCACGCAATTGGGCGATCGCCTTAACCGCACTTCGCTTTTCTTCAGGGCCGGATTTTTTGTCACCAACCACCTTCATCAATTCCGGAATCATCTCGACCATCTTCAGCTTACCTATGGCTGCAAAGACACCTTTCCGCACATCCAAGACTCTCTCTTCACGAAAGAGACGGGCTATCTCTTCTTTTAAATCCATATCGCCATAGTGCGCAGCAAGCTCAACGGCCACCGTTCGGAGGAGAGAGTTAGAGTGGCGCATTCCCTGTTTAAGCGCACGAATCGCATAGGCATCTTGTGTTAGCGCTGCCCCCAAAAGGGCGATGAGCTGCGTGGTAAGGCCACAAGCGCTCTCTCCTTTTCGGAGCACTCCCCAGCACATGGTCTCCACAACTTCTTGTTCCATAGCTTTCTCAGGAAAGCCCTGGTGAAAGCGGTTCCAAACCGCCAACATCTCCCCTTCCTCACCAGCAGCGGCCAATGTCCGGATATGACCCTCATAGGCTGCTGACTGATCGAGATGGTGTTCCAGATAGATGCGTGATTCTTGCGCAGCCGATACAGGATCTCCAATGGCAAGATGAGAATGAATCCTGAGAGAGGCTAAAATAAGGGCTCTAAACACTATCCCATCCTTCCCAGAGGATTGCCTCCGAGCAGATGAAAGTGGAGATGGAAGATGGTTTGCCCAGCATCGGGACCTTGGTTGACAACCAGGCGATAGCCAGACTCCTCTAAATCAAACTTCTTCGCTAGCTCCTGGGCAACCCTCACGATCTCTCCAAGTAGATAAAACTCTTCTTTTTTAAGGGTTTGGATATCAGGAATCACCTTCTTTGGGATAATCAGAAGATGGACAGGAGCTTTGGGGGCAATATCTTTAATAACGATGATCTTCTCATCTTCATAGACCTTTTCAGCAGGAAGCTCTCCATCAATAATCTTTTCAAACAACGTCTTCATTTTTAATCCCATTTTTTTTCAGCACGATTTTAAGGGCCCGGACGGCACCCTCTCGTGTCTCCCAGACAGATGTAAACAGACCTTTGTGACAAAAAACTGCTCCTTGAATACCCGAAGCTCTCCCCAGATCCTCCTCGAGAAGCCCTGCCCACTCTTTTGGCAGTGACACCCGAACCTTCATACGCCGTGCCAAATCGGGAGGAATTCCCCGAAGCTTCCACTGCGTTCCTGCTGGCATAATAATAAAAATCGCAGAGTGTTTTTTGCCGCCCAGGGCAAAGAAATTCTCCAACCATGGAAGCGCTCGATCAAAAAAGAGACAGGTGCGATATTTTCCCATGGCCTCCTCCACCTCTTTTCGACAGTCTACGGTGTACTTATAGCGCCCCCAGAGACGCTTTATATGGCCTAATGCAAAATTAACTGCTTTAAAGAAAGCCTTTAACTGTTCTTCCTCAGTCGCGTCGTAGTGGATCGGCGTAAAGCCTGCGATGACATGGGAAAAGGTGCAATAACCTAGCAGTTGTGGAGAGCGACCATTGTCATGATCATCGACCCCGATAATCAGCATATGGTTGAAAAAAGAATACTCTTCTGCGGTCAAGATCTTCTTCTCTTTCAGGTAGAGCAAGATCATCCCCGCACTACTCAGCTTGCCCTGGTAGTCTGCTTGATGGTGATCAAAGAGCTTTTTTTGAGGGTCATAGAGACCGCCAACATCACAAACATACTCACAATTGGCGAGTCTTGCGGTGTCGCGTGTACGGATGATTTTCTCCTCATCGATAAGATCGAAAAGGATCAGGAGAGCACACGCCGTCACCTCATCCGCATGAAAAGTACCATCATGAATTCCTAGACTTCGAAAGATCATATTCTTGACAAACGAAATTGATCCATTGTACACCAAAAAAAATAATCCACAAGGATTATAGCTGATTTTATGCCTAGTTATCTATATCCCGGTCACTTTGATTTAGTCTCTCCAGATGGCTATATAAAGAAGATCGACATCCACGAGAACCACACAGCCGATGTTGAAATCTTTATTGAAAATATCTCCCCTGCCTTTGTCGGCTATCAACTCGACCTCGAGAATGTGGTTTTCAACTTCAAAAGCGTCCTCGCACAGCTTGGGTTAAATGCAGTTTCTAGAGAAATTCTCCTCGACCCAAAGAAGGGCTGCGCCGAGGTCAAGGTTCATCTCACCACCATCGGCCCTCTTGCCCGTGAGATGCTCCCTCTCCTTCATCCGGGAGACTTTCTCGGTAAACTCTTCGCTGTCGATGAGAGGCGTCGAGTAAGAAATCCTGATTACCTCTATCGTATGTTTGGCCGCACTGATCGACATGGCAAACCCCTCCTCTCTCTCGGACAAATGGGAGAGAGCAAACAGCTGCTTTTAGAGAAAGTCAATGACCACATGGTCGCCTTTCTCACCCTCAAAGAGGGACGTATCGAGTACGAGCCCTCCGTCAATGGCTTCCTCCCCACGCTGGGCAAAGCGCTTGCTCATAAATTTCCCTTGCGAGATCTATTACGCCTCCATCAGGCCCGGGAAAAGAAAGCTCCCCGCACTGTTAAGGCTGACGAAATCTTGCTCGTCTGCACTCAGCCTCTCCACATTCGTACAGCCTTCGCACGAGTAGTCAATGAACTCCTCCCCGAAGGTTGCCAACACACCTCAGCCAACATCTTGCAGCCTGACACCCAAGCTTCAGGAGACATCTATGAACTTTTCGGCTCCACCACCAAAGAGGTCCATGATATCCCCCTCGAGTTTTTCACCCTCGAGCCCCACCGCGAACATGTCTTCTTCCAAGATCGAGATCAGTTGCAACTCTCCCTCCAAGATCCCAAAACCATCTTCGAGACCTTCAAGATCGCTCCCGATCCCAAAGAGCACCTCGCCGCTGTTTTTGTCGTCAAAGGAACCCAGCTCTTGAGGCTTAAACCTAAAGATTGGATCCTCAGCGATCCAGAAAAATATCCCTTCCCAGGGATGCACCACCTTAGAAGACAGTCACAAATGGTGGAGAAATACATCAAAGACCAGCCCTCCTACCCCTTCCTCAAAGCGATCGAGAGTGGACTCATCACCAGTCAAGGCGTCCTCTTCACCCGCTACTTTCCCTCCCCCATGATGAAACGTATGCTCCTCTCCTACTATGTCCAAGGCCATCTCATGGGACTCTACTTCCAGATCCCATCCCGCTCCTACGGCTCCTTCTTCTCACAAGAAGATCGCGCCATGCTCACTGACCTTGTCACCTTCGGCATCCCCGTCTACTGGGCAGACGAGACGAGTGGACAGCTCCTCGAATACATCCAACGCCCCAGCAAAACCTCTGGCATGTTTGTCCCACAAGGCCAGACAGAAACCTTTTTGAAAGCCACCTTTTTTGGAGTCTATGGATCTAATCTCATTACCGGCAACTTTGGAGATGAGCTCAAAACCCTCCTCTCAGCCGTTCAAAAAATGCAGCACGAAGTGGACCATCCAAAGCTCAATAACCAAACCCCACTCGCCCTTGTTACTGGAGGAGGACCTGGAGCGATGGAAGTCGGTAATTTTATTGCCAAGGAGCTAAAAATTCTCTCCTGCGCCAACATTGTCGATTTTTCTGACCGCTCAGCCTCCATCATCAATGAGCAGAAACAGAATCCCTACGTCGAAGCCAAGATGACCTATCGACTTGAACAGCTGGTCGAGAGGCAAGCCGAGTTCTATCTCGATTTCCCTATCTTTGTCATGGGAGGCATAGGCACAGACTTTGAGTTCAGCCTAGAAGAGTTGCGCCACAAAGTCAGTTCCGGCCCCTTCGGCCCTATTCTTCTCTTTGGCGACCCCAACTATTGGCGCCAAAAAATCACCAGCCGCTTCCAAGTCAACAACGATACCGGCACCATCGAAGGATCCGAATGGGTCAGCAACTGCCTATTCTGTATCCAGAATGCCCGTCAAGGAATCAAAGTCTACCAAGACTATTTCACAGGAAAGCTCAAAATCGGTCGAGAAGGACCTATTTATCCGGAAGGGTTTGTTGTTGTGGACTGAAATTATATATTCCAACCTTCAAGAAGTCCGGCATATCTTCAGCACTCAATACATCCAGATTTTTCAGATAATCCGGGTACTCCTCTGAAAGAATATTTCTCCAATAAGAACGCCGGTAGTGAGGATGGTCAGCTAAGAATTTCTCCATCTCAGGCCCGGTCGGTTTTACCTCTTTAATTTGAGTCCACTCCCCGAAGAAGTTTTTCCAACCCTGAAAAGCAAACTGCACCTCAGAAGGCACTTTATCCAGAGGGAGATCTGTGTCTCCTAGATCTTTAACCACTTGGCGATACCCTTCCGTCGCACCCGGCCAGTTCTCTGGCTCCCAATCCGGGTTTTCCTTCAAAAAGAGCTTGAATTCCTCCCCCGAGATCGGCCGCGGTGCCAACGAATCTCCAAGCAAGCGATCCCAGACATGGTATCGAAACAAAATATCCGGCGGAGCCACAATATATTCATCAGCTTTTGGCGGGACAAAACGGACCTCGTCGAGAGAAGTGATGCGAGCCAAGGTGCCAAACCGTCTAAATCCTTTGGCGCGCAGGAATTCAGGGTTTTGATAGAGAAAGAGAGAGAAATCTCGCTTAGTCACCTGAAAAAAGGGCAACTCCTTCCTCTTCTCTCGGGTGATCAACGACTCCCACTTCCCAAAAATCCCAAAAAGCGCCCACACACAAATCAAAATAAAGAGCAAAATCCAGATGAAGCTAGGATGCTCATGCCACTTTCTTGGGATAAAATCTCTTTCAGTCTCAGAATCCATAAGTAAATCTTAACTCTACATAATTTGATCTCTGTCTAATAAATTGCCCCTCTCTCGAGAAACCATCATGGTATTGGACAAACATCCTCACATTTCTACCAGTACCCTTGATACGACTCCACTCCGCACCTAGAGCGTAAGTCTGGTCTATATCAAAATCGTGCTCCTCCCAGGAGCGAAAGTGGATCGCCAGAAAAGGCTGTACCACAACCCTGTTGTAGCAATCGACAGAACCAAAGACCTTAGCCTCTGCACCCCATTCAAAATAGAGTGGGTGTTCAGGAAAAGTTCTATCACGGTCAAAAATATAGCCGATACCCCCATACGCCCGAATTGGGGGGCAGAATTGATAGGATGCAAAGAAGTCGACCGCCTCATCACTCACATTTCTGCGATCAAAGCCCGGATTGGCCACTAAAAACTCATCTCCCAGGTGACAAGATTGGTGCCACAACCGGAAGCGATAAGACCAGCAATTTCTCGCATAAGTCAACATCCCGGCCACAAAAAAATCGGTGTTCACCATAGAGGCATCGGGATGTTTCAGGTCAAAAACCGAAAAGATACCCGCTTCGATATCAAACTGCATCTTCCCGCAGGTGCGCATGAAATTATTCCACCGAAAAATCCCAAACTGACTTCCGAAAGAGCAGGCTCCAACATACTTTCCGATCACATTGTCATTGAATCTGATCCCACCTGAATTGGTGATCGTTCTCGGATCCGCAATGAGCGGAGCGAAAATTTCTGACTGCGGCAGCCAGCACCCATTAATACGCAGTGCAGGAACACCTCCTACATAGTCACAAGGACCCTCAGCAGCAGCTATCCAACTGGCCGAAAGAAGAAGTAGAGCGAAGAATAATTTTTTCATAAACCTCAAAAGACCTCTTTATAGACACCCCCCCCAAAAAATGCTATAGCTTCTTGCTACGTTGGAGATCTTGTTATGGCACGACTTTTGTACATAGAATCTTCCCCCCGAAAGCAGAGGTCAGCCTCTATCTCTGTGAGCCGCACTTTTCTTGAAAATTACTCAAAAAAACATCCCGAAGATACGATAGAGACCATTGATCTATGGAAAGAAGAGCTTCCTATCTTCGATGGACCAACCATCGATGCTAAATATGCCATCATGCATGGTCAACCCCACACAGAGCCCCAGAAAAAAGCGTGGCAAGCGGTAGAAAAAGTCATCGCCAAATTCAAAACCACCGACAAGTATCTCATATCTCTTCCCATGTGGAATTTTGGCATCCCCTACAAGCTCAAACACTATCTGGATGTGCTCGTTCAACCCACCTATACCTTTGCCTCCACACCCGAAGGTACAAAAGGCCTCATCACCGGGAAACCCCTTCTCCTCATCTTGTCTAGAGGCGGCACTTACCAAGGCGAAAGCGCCGCATTCGACTACCAAAAGCCTTATCTCGAGATGATCCTAAAATTCATTGGATTCACTGATATCCATTCAGTGATCATTGAGCCCACTCTCAGCGGGAAAGAAGCCAAGGAAAAAGCTCTTGAAAGGGCTACCGCCCAAGCGCTAGAGCTCGCAAAAACTTTTTAAAGGAATCCAACACCTCTTGTCCCTGGTGGAAAAGAGGAAGAGCATAGGCTTCGTCCACATCCACCCATTTGAAATCGGTGTGTTCAAAACAGAGCTAGACCTCTATAGTAGAAGAGGTAAAAAATAGAGGTTCATAATCCCTATTCAACTTGCCTTTCACTAAATCTCGTGCTATTTTACATTCAGCTTTATAGTGGGGCAATAGCTCAGCGGTTAGATCGAAGCGAGCACTTCTGCCAGATGGCAGGAGAGCGCAGCTAGACGGACTCATGATGAGTTCGCTGCTCCCGTCTAACCGAGAAGTGTTTGGGGGCAAAAATATATTTAGGGGCAATAGCTCAGCGGTTAGAGCAGCGAACTCATAATTCGTCGGTCCTGGGTTCAAATCCCGGTTGCCCCATTTCAACCACACTTCCAGTTCCGACTAATACCATTCCGGAAAAATAAATGCACAAATTCAAGCCGCCTAACGAGTCATCTTAGGCCTATCCTTTCTCGCTCATATTTATAAATATGGGCTTCGAAACGATAGTCCAAATCTACCATGTTAATCGACTCGACTTTGTGCATTTATTTTCCGGAATTGGTATAACATCCAACGCTTTAGAATGAAAAAACGTGCCTGACGATCACTTTTTTCCAAGGAAAAACTGCGAAATCATCACGTTATAGTCGATTAAATCTAAGATGATAAAAATCGGACGAAAGATTTTTATCATCTTAGATTTAATCGACTATATATAAAGGAATAGTTGCTTTTTGTCTAAAATTTGCCAACAATAACGTTTTCGAGATCATTTTTGCGGACGTACGACTGCTCGGCGCCCAAACTTATCTCTCGATTTCCAATATCAATGGGTAACAGAAGTATCCCTAATATGAAATGGCCAAATCCTGTTGTGAGCTCCATTAAATAGGCAATCTCTTTGAAAATAAATAAGTTATGGATTCTGTTTATCTCCAGCTCTTTTCAGCTCCAAGCTCATGAGAAAGGCAAACACTTGCCTAATCAAATACAAGCATGGGATTACGGAAAATGGATCAAGTGGATCGGCAACTATCATCCTATAGCTTTACATTTTCCTATCGCTCTAATCATCATGACAGCAATTGCGGAGCTTATAGGCATAAAAAGCCGCTCTCCTATCTTTAAACAGGCAGCCCGATTCATGATCATTGCGGCTGCCATCACAGCACTACCTACCGCGCTTCTTGGATTAGCATATGGATATGATGTGAGCTATGACGAGACCCTATCGCTACTTTTTTGGTGGCATCGCTTTCTGGGACTATCCACAGCAGCACTAGCCATTATCACAGCCTGTTTCAAAGAACTTCATATCAGAAAAAAAATAGGTGTTGTAGCTTATGCGATCTCCCTTGCACTCCTTGTTATTCTCGTGATAATCACAGGTTATCTGGGTGGAGAGATGACATTCGGGCTCTTTCATCTTTTCCCTTAAATCTGGCTTTTTTTTAATTTGTTTGTTATTCCCTGGGTATCCGAAACTAATCGCCAAGGAGGTAATCGTGAAACTTCCTAAGTTTGCGATTAATTAAGAGGTGCTTTTTGTTAATCAGGATTACAAAAATAATATCTTGTTCGTTTTTGTTCACAGCTCTCTTTACTGGGTGTGCGCATTATAAAATACCCGCGCTGACTCAGAGCCATCCCGCATGTCCAGACACCTTCACTCCTCTAATTCAGCTCTCCCCCATCTTAGAAATTGATCCCAACAATCTACCTGCAAAACCTTCTCATAGGGCGCCCTGATGCTGAAATGTCGTGTAATGCAAAAATTTGTTGCTTCCTTCACGATCCTTTCCATGTTCTTTCTCCATGGATGCTTAAGAGTAAACACAGATCCCCAACCAGTTTTTGCAGAAGTTCAGCAAGATGTCCTGACTCGTACCGGTCACACTGCTTGTTGGGACACATGTCCGGATGAAGCAGCTTTTAAATCCTGCATTGAAAGCACTTTGGAACAAGAGCTCACAGAAGATCTTGTCGTTTATATAGCCCTTCTCAATAACCGCCAGCTTCAGGCTACCTATGAAAACTTAGGGATTGCTAAAGCACAACTTGTACAAGCAGGCCTCTTGAGAAATCCCATCTTCGCCTTGTCTTATCGATTTTCAACAAAATCTACTGTTACAGACCTAATCGATATAGGACTATTTCAAAATTTTCTAGAAGCGCTCTTGATTCCACTTAAAAAGCGCATGGCTGCCTCTGAGCTTGAAGCAACACAAGCTATGGTGACTACGCAGATTTTAGATGTGATTGCACAAACTAAAATCGCTTTTTGTGATTTTCAAGCTCTTGAGCAAATTTGGACCTTAAAAAAACAAGTGCTCTTGGCCGCTGAATCCTCGTATGATGCAGCCAGGCGCTTATTTGAAGCAGGAAACATTAAAGATCTTGAACTCACTGCAAACCGCACTTTTTATGAACAAACCAAAGTGGAACTTGCCTCTTTGGAAGTCGTCGTTTTGAAATCAAGAGAGAGACTCAATGTTTTAATGGGACTTTGGGGAAATCAAATTAACTGGAAAGCTTCGATTTGCTTACCCATAGCTCTAGAAAACGAGTCAGATTGGGGTGATATTGAAAGTTGCGCAATAGCTAATAGCCTCGATCTTGCAATTGCTCGAAAACAAATCTATGCAACAGCCGCAGGATTTGGCATTGACACGACGCGGATTGTATTTCCTCAACTGGAAATCGGTCCCAGCTCTGAGAGAGATGAAGGAGTGTGGTTTGTTGGTCCCGCGATTACATTAGGCATTCCGCTTTTTGATTTTGGGCAGGCCGTCTCCGCAGCTGCACAAGCTGAGATTTTACGTCAGTGGAATCGATTTACCGCCCTAGCAGTTGATATTCGTTCTGCAGCTCGCATAGCGAGAATCCATGTGTTAAATACGCACCGCCAAAGCCAATACTTTCAGAAAATCCTTGTTCCTCTCGCTGAGCAGCTGACTTCTCTTACCTTATTGCAACACAACGCGATGCAATTAGGGGTCTTCCACTTACTTTCTGCAAAGCTGCAAGAACTTGAAAAAAAGATCCAGGCTGTGGAACACCTGAGAGACTATTGGACAGCGAGGACCGAACTTGAAATGATTTTAAACGGACATATAATGCAAAAAAACACCTTTGAAATTTCAATGAAGAAGTAATTATGACTCAACTAATAAAAATCATTCTATTGATTTTGTGTTGTTTTTCAAACGTAGTCTTTGCTGAAGACGATGCTGCGCTTCCACCAGAAGACTCTGATCCCCCAAGACCCTGGGAAAAAGATGCTCTAGAAGACCTGCCTCCAGGAGAGCCGGATAATGATTACACGCCAGCGGTTGTTCCTAATGGACGTACAGCTGAGTATAAAATCGTAGATGGTTATAAAGTCTTTCACCTAACTGCGGAGCCTATTGAATGGGAGATTGCTGATGGACTGAAAGTTCATACATGGGGATATAACGGATCTTCCCCAGGTCCGCTAATTGAAGTTGCTGAGGGGGATCGGGTACGCATTTATGTCACTAATAAACTCCCCACCCCTACGACTGTCCATTGGCATGGAGTTTTAATTAACTGCGGGATGGATGGAGTCTCTGGTTTAACCCAACCGGTAATCCCTCCTGGGCAGACCTTTCTCTATGAGTTCATTTTCCCCGACAGTGGAACATTTATGTATCATCCTCATCATCAAACTATGACCCAAGAAGGAATGGGGCTTGTCGGAATGATTATTGTCCATAAAAGAGAACCTGACCCTGAAAAAAGACCCGATCGTGATTTTTCAATCATGCTGCATGAGTGGACTATTGATGTAGGAACGGCTAGGCCTAATCCACTTGATATGACATTCAATATCTTGACAATGAATGGGAAAGTTATGCCGGCAACTGAGCCTCTTGTCGCAAAGCTGGGCGATACAGTTTGGATCCGTTATGGAAACTTAAGTGCCATGGATCATCATCCTATTCATTTGCACGGATACAACTTCAAAATCATTGGAACGGATGGGGGGTGGGCCTCTGATAAATCTGTACTCGTTCCCGAAACGACTGTTCTTGTTCCGGTGGGAGCAGTCAAAGTGACTGAATTTTTAGCCAATAATCCTGGAGACTGGATTTTCCATTGTCATATGACTCATCACATTATGAACCAAATGGGGCATCAATTCCCCAATATGCTTGGCATGGACGTCGGAGACCTGGATGAGAAAATCCGACAGCTCATTCCAGGATACAAGACGCTGGGAACGACAGGAATGCATGATATGACGGAGTCAGGAATGCCGATTCCTCCAAACAGTATTCCAATGCTTGGTTTTGATGGACAGTTTGGCAAAACCGTCTTAGGTGGCATGGCAAATGTTTTGAGGGTTCGGGAAAATATTGATACCTACGAAGATCCAGGACCCTATAAATTTCCAGAAGGTTCTGTTGCAGCCCCGGCAACGGAAGAAGAATTAGAAAGAGACGGAATCAAGCGTCGCTGATGAACCTATCTGTAAATTATATATTTGAAAATTTCGCGCAATTGTTGGTGGAATTTGACATTGTTGAAAAATATAATATGCTCTGATTTAGCAAGATTTACTCTTTAGCTTTTGATGCGCTAGCTCAGCTAAAAAGTCGATTTTTCTTGTGTAAATTACTCTCTTTTAGTAAGCTATACCTCCTTTGTTGCTTCGAAGAAGCAATATAACTTTAGAGAATAAATGAAATTAAAAAGACCGCCCGCATGGTCTTTTATTATTTAATAAAAAAAATGGAGATTAAAAATGCCCTTAAGCCCAGCTACATCAAGTTCACCTGCACCAAGATCATCTGTACCCCCTAGTCACTCTCCCTCCTCCAAAACAGCGGAAAAAGTTGATAAGGTGAGCAAAGCTTCTACTGATAGTTTAGTATTTGAAGTCAGCCCAATATTTGAAGGACTATTTTCCGGTGGTGTTTACTCGCCTCCTCCGACGCCTCCTCCGACTGTTTCTCTTGTGGCTCAGGTAGAAGCATTTAATGAAGCTCAAAAACTTAATCAAGAAGCCCTTTCAAGAGCTCCTTTATCTTCGATGAATGGAGCTCAAAATACTCAACCTAAGCTGGATAACAATCAAGCCTTAGCCAAGGCTTGTCTCGAAGGGGATATCGGTACGGCGAAGACGTTAATTGATGGAGGAGGTGTGGATTTATTTCAAATAGATAAATTTGGGTTTACCCTTCTCTATAAGGCAATCGCTCAACGGTATGAAAATGTAGCTAAACTCCTCCTAGAAACAGAGCCTAAACTGATCAATATATCCTGCACAGCCGAGAGACATATGCCCCTGCATATCGCTGCCAGAGATGGTTCTATCCATATCATATCACTACTTTTGAGTCTCAAGCCTGAGCTGGATGCTCTAAATCTGTATGATGATACCGCGTTGCATATGGCTGCCGCACGCGGGGATATCACCGTTTATGATATGTTAGTCACTGCTGGAGCTAAGACTACGATTGCAAACTCCAATGGTGAACTAGCCGCACGCCCTCCGGCTAGCGAACCTGTGCCCATTGCAAAAAAGCGTCACGACTGCACGGAGGAAGAAAAAGAGCCGGAGTTATTCAATATGACGCTTACCCCTCGCTGAATATAGGTACAAGTAAGAAAACCGCCACTCCATCAACCTCAAATGGTGCAGCTGTTACTTAACCTGTGGTTTAACCGCTTTTATTTTGGCAGAGACCACATAATTTTCTGCACCAGCGCCTGGTACCCAATCTTTGATGAACATGCGGCTCTTTTCCTGGGAATCAATCTCGATATCGACAAAGCCGGCTTGGGCAAGGAGTGTTTTAAGCTCCTCGATCGGCAGGGCGCCTGAGATGCAGTTGCAGTATAACTCTTTGTTTTTGAGCATCGCTTCAGGCAGTGGCTTATTGGCCACAATATCCGATATCGCCAGTCTGCCTCCCTCTTTCAAGACCCGATAGGACTCCTTAAAAACTTGAGCCTTATTGTCTGATAGATTGACCACGCAGTTGGAGATGATGACATCGACACTGTTATTTGCCAGAGGAAGATGCTCTATCTCTCCTAGGAGAAACTCCACATTGTGATACCCTTCTCTTACGGCATAAGCCCGAGCCTTACTCAACATCTCTGGGGTCATATCGACGCCATAGACTTTGCCAGACGCGCCTACTTTACGGGCTGCTAAAAAGGCATCGAAACCCCCACCAGCTCCTAAATCCAAGACAACTTCTCCTGGTTTTAAACCGGCAATAGCTTGTGGATTGCCACAGCCGAGGCCCATATTGGATCCTTCAGGAACGCTCTCCAGCTCCTCTTGGGTATACCCCAGCTCTCGCGCATATTCAGGATCGGGTTTCTCAGAAACCCCACAACAGCTTCGGCCATTCCCGCAGCTCTTATTTTGATCACTGGCTTTAGCCACTCCCTGGTAAGCCTCTCGCACATTGTTTTTGACCTCGTCCACATATTGAACCTGTTCCACTCGAGGTGGCTCACAATAATCCATCATGCTACTCCTTAAGCTTGGGTTTCTGTTCGATTTATTAGTTTTAGCGATAGCGGGGTTAAAAGACAGGTTAAAAAGGCGGTTAATGCCATGGCGCTATAGATCTGTTTTGAAATAACTCCCAGCTCTAAGCCATGTTCGATGATCACCATGGCGATCTCTGCTCTTGGAATCATACTCACGGCTAACAGAAGCGCGCCTAGACGGCTCAGATGGATCCAACGCGCTGGCAGCCAAGTTCCCAAGAACTTGCCTGCCACGGCAACGATAAATAGTGTGATGAAGAAGGGCCATATTCCAGCCAGGGATTCTATAGAAGTCTGAAACCCTATCCAGAAAAAGAAGAAGGGAACGAAAAAGTCGAAAAAGGATTGCATGGCGGCATCCATTCTGACAGCTTTTGGATCTCTGCTGAAGGCAATCCCGGCAAAAAAAGCACCAATGGCTAGAGAGAAGTGTATCAGAGCAGCAATACCTGCAATAATCAGAGTAATACCGAGGATAGAGATCATCGAATCAGGCATTTTTTCATACTTGATCAGCCTCTTCATCAGCCGTGGCTCAAGCAAAGTAGGAAAAGAGGTAACAAAAAGAGATGAAGAGAACGATTTTTAGAAAAAAGAGACCGAGTTCTAGGCCCAAGGAGTGGTGATTCATCCCCAAGGGAACGATGCTGAATAGGAGAGCCATCAGGAAGATCCCAATGATATCATCAATGGTTACAAGATCGAGCAGAATAGTCCCCTCTTTTTTGAGGGTTAGATCTTTTCCTGTCCAAGAAGCTGTCGAGACCCCAATGCTAGTGGCTGTCAAGGCAACGCCGATAAAGAGACTGGTAGCCATGGAAAAATGGAAGGCTTGCGCGGTCAAAAAGCCCAGGATCCCGCTGAAGAGGATATTTATGATCGCAATCAATCCTGCCTGGCTGATGAAATGGAGCATGCGCTTTAGGTGACTTTCAAGCCCTATGTGAAAGAGAAGGAAAACAATTCCTATTTTTGCCAGCAAAAAGAGGGATGCGGGCATTGCGTCTGGAATAAAAGAGAAGTGTTGATCGCTGAGGCGAAAGAGCCAACCCAGAAAGATAAAGCCGACAATCGGCACAATGCGAAATCGAGCAAGAAGAGCTTTGATTGCTAAAAAACAGATCAGAAGGGTCCCTAAGATAATAACCTGAGCTGCTAAAGCTGCCATATAGATGGTTTAGCAAAATAATAATAAAAAGAAAATTCTCACGTAGTCCGGGCTTGCGGAATAATACCATTTCCCAGAAATGAAGATACAAATTCACGCCAACGAACCGCACCATCTTTCGGTGATCCTTTCTCGTTCATATTTAAAAATATGAGCTTCGAAACGATCACCAAAATCTGACACGTTTCGTGACGCACCTTTGTATCTTTATTTCTGGGAAATGGTATAAGCTCACATCTAGCATACTTGGTGGTCATTTGAGAAAGGAAATAAAAAATGAAACTTCTTAAAAACACACTAATTCTCTTGTCAATTATTGTTGCCACTTGTTATGGAACAATAACAAAAGTAGATACTATGCAAGAAGTTATGTGCCATTTCGAAAATGCTGATTCAGACACTCTTGCTATATTCGATATCGACAAGGTTTTGCTCCAACCCAGCGATCCTGCTTTTCAAACGCTCAATATTAAATACCATAGAGAGAGCGTCAATAAGGTCATTCGTTCACTTCCTGAGGACAAAATACCTATCTTTGTTGTCTTGGCATCCATTCATTCGGACTCGATCTTGGTTGACGAGAAAACACCTGACTATCTTCAACAATTGAATGAAAGAGGTATTCCATCCATTGCTTTGACCGCGAATTTTACAGGTTCCATCGGGCCGGTCGACAATCTAGAATCATGGAAAATCAACCGTCTCAACCTATTAGGTTATGATTTCACAGCTATGGCTCCTAGCTCAGAACAGATCGTTTTTGACGACCTCCCCTCCTACCGAGGGAACTATTCACTCTATACCGATGGGGCCCTCTTCACTAATCATCCTGACTGCACTAAGGGTGAGCTCTTGGTCCGATTTTTACAGCTGACAAAGGTATCTCCGAAAAGAGTGATTTTTATCGATGATCATTTGAATAATTTGGAGAGCGTAGAAGAAGCGCTGGCGTGCCATGATCCCTCTATTCAATATGACGGCCTCCTCTATCTAGGAGCCGATGACTACCCCTCAACTCTCCTAACCGAAGAGGCCTTCGAGACCCGCTGGGAAGCTATCGCCTCCATGGCTCGTGAAACGGAGTGAAAAAAGATTTTGACTCGCGGAGTTGAACTTGTCATTTTTATTTTTATCTCACCTTACGCAAAAGGTGAATGACCCTCTCAAAGAGAGTATACTCTCTAGTCAAACATTTATGACTTGTGCCATAAAAGGACTCCTTGTTATCATTGGATCGCTTTTGGAAGCATTTGTTGGTAAGCTTTGCACTTATCAATGAATTAGGTTTTTTCTTTGCATACAATTGGTTTTCAGTTGCTGCATAAGTTAAATCAAGGAAAATTTTTAAAGGATAAATGTTATGAAACTTTATGTTGGCAACTTGCCTTATGCTTTAGGAGAAGAAGATCTTAAAGAGCTATTTTCAGAATTTGAATCAATTGTAAGTATTCAATTGATCACCGATCGCGAAACAGGCAAATCCCGTGGATTTGGTTTTGTTGAACTCTCTTCACAAGATGAGGGTAATAAAGCGATTGATGAGCTCAATGAGAAAATGGTAGAAGGTAAAGCTATTATCGTAAATGAAGCTCGTCCTAAGCAAAAAAGAGAAGGCTCTTTTGGCGGCGGCGGCGGTAATTTCGGTGGTGGTAACAAGCGCCGTTACTAGTAGTCGATTCGGCTATATCTTCTGCGCCTTATTCCCTATCTACTTTAGATAGAAAGAATAAGGCGCTTTTTTGTGCCCCAACGCTGTCATATTCCAAAGATCTTGAGCGATGCTAGGCCCGACTCCGGGGATTTTCTGAAATTCTTTTAGATGCTTATTTTTCATCTTCCTGTGCAGGTGAAGGAGCGCCAGCCGCCACCAAGAGCGCGGTAGGTGGCGATCAGACTGAGGGCAATATTGCCTCGAGCAATCGCCTGCTCTTCTTCCTGTTCCACCGACGCCTGCTCGGTATTGAGGACCCGGGTATAATCTGCAATACCTTCGACATATTGTGTACGTGAAAGTTCTGTCGCGCGGTTGGCGGCTTTGACACTATCGGTCAAATAGCTCACCTGCCGCTGAGAATTGAAAAAGGAGGTGAGGGCATCCTCGACCTCTTTGTAGGCAACCAGAACGGTGTTTTGATAATCAAAGATCGCCTCGCGAAAAAGAGAGCTCTCTGCTCTCACGCGGTTGATCAATCTCCCATAGTTGAGAATCGGCCAACTAAAACCGCCGCCAAAGGTGTAGGTCAGGCTGTCGGCACTAAAAAACTTACGATTGCCTCCTGTGGTGCGCCTGCTGGCCGCCGCGCTGGAGTTGAGTCCAAAAAATCCGGTGAGGGAGAGGCTGGGATAGAGCTCAGACTCTGCGATACCGATGCGGGCACTCTGAGCGGCTGCCGAATGCAAGGCTCGGCGTATGTCTGGGCGGCGGGTGAGAAGGGCACAGGGTATCTCGATGGCAATAGTTTCGGGGGCAGTTGGAATTTTGCCTGAAGTGGTGAGATAGCAACCAATGTCAGCGGGAGGGACTCCTAGCAAAACAGCAAGAGCATTTTTCGACCGCACGTAGTCAGCTGTCAAGACGGGAAGGGTAGCCTCTGTGCTTGCGAGAAGCGTCTTGGCCTGCTGAACGTCCAGCTCGGTGACCATACCTGCTTGCCACCTGGCTTGGACAATCTCTAAGCTTCGCAGTTGGATAGCGACGTTGTGTTTGATGATCTCGACCCTCTCTTCAAAGGTCCGAATGGCGACATAAGTTGACGCGACATCTCCTAGCAAAATCACTAAGACATCATCAAAATCGGCCTTTTGAGCACCGAGCTCTTCTTGTGCTGACTCAATCCCTCTTCTAAATTTGCCCCAAAAATCAAGCTCCCAAACAACCGAGAGACCTAGATTTAAATCCCAAAACTGCCGGTCCGTGGTAATGCTGTTGGGAGCGTTTTTACTTAAACCGAACTTTGTGGCGTCACCGACAACTTCTTGAGTCTGAGGAAAGAACTCTCCGATGGCAATACCCAAAATAGCTCGAGCCTCCATCACGCGCATCGCTGCGCTCCTGAGAGTCAAGTTCTGCCTTGCGGCAGCTGTGATGAGCTCCTCAAGCTGGGGATCATTGAAAAGCCTCCACCAATCATCGATCTCCACGGTCTGTGAAGCGGCCTCATCGTTTGTCCAGTGAGACTGCTCTGGCACGCAAGGAGAAGTGAAATCAGGTCCCACCTTAATACAGGAGGGGATGAAGAGTGTGAATGCGATTAAGAGGAAAAGGGTTTGTTTCATGTCTTTCCTTCTGGACGTTTTAGGCGGTAGAGAACGGCATAAAAAACCGGCACAGCGATGAGCGTCAAGAGAGATCCAAAGGCTAGTCCTGCCATAATCGTGACCGCCATCGAGACCCAGAAGACATCGGGAAGAAGGGGCACGACACCTAAGATGGTCGTACCCGCTGCAAGCAAGACTGGCCGCGCTCGCGAAACGGAGGCTTCGATGATCGCATGGTAACGATCCATTCCTGAGGCGACATTAGCATCACAAGCAGTGAGAAGAACGACGATGTTCTTATTCATCATCCCGGCAAGGCTCATCGCTCCGAGTAAAGCCATAAATCCAAATGGGATATTGAAGACCAGAAGGCCCGTGGTGACACCTATGGCGGCGAAAGGGATCGTGAGCATGATAATCAAAATAGGTCTCACAGCATTGAAGACCGCCACCAAAAGAAAGAGAATCAGAACCACCGCAGGAATAATCCCTGGGATTAGGGAACGTCTTGAAGAGACGGTGCTATCTTGCTCACCATCCCAGAAAAGCTCATAACCAGGAGGAAGTTCTATCTTGTCGATCTCATCAATCACGCTCTTTCTAAGTTCAGTGAAGGTGACCCCCAACTTGGGCGAACTTTGGACCGTCACAGAACGACGGCGATCCCACCGTGTGATGATGGGATTTTCCCACTCTGACGCCACTCCTTTCACTACTTGTGAGAGAGGGACTGTCTTCGTCGATTCCGAGGGTTTGATCTGCAAGGTGTCCATACTGGTGAGTAGATCTGTCCGTTCGCTTTCCACATTGCGAAAGAGTATTGGCAGAAGGTCATCTCCCTCTCGATAGATGCCAACCTGTCGCCCGTCATAGGCTCTCTTAGTAGCATTAGCGAGATCAAGCCGCGTCACAGAAGACCAGCGCCCCCGCTTTTGGTCATATT